>CAVGEP010000033.1:0-12187 GCA_963628105.1 Alistipes communis | reverse complement strand
AAGAAGTACATCACGCTATGGAAGAGGGTATCATCTTCAAGCTTCTGAACAACCCGGTTCATATCCTCGGTGACGAAAAGGGTAATGTAAGAGCCATCGAATGTGTTGAAATGGAGCTCGGCGAACCGGACGCTTCCGGAAGAAGGAAACCTATCGTAAAAGAGGGTTCAAACTTCGAGATTCCTGTCGATATGGTTATCATGTCCATCGGAACCAAGCTCAACACGCTGATTCTTGACACCACCGAAAAGCTGGAAGCTAACAAGAAAGGCGGAATCGGAACCGATGACGCTGCTGCAACCAATCGCGAAGGCATCTTCGCAGGCGGTGATGCCGTAACAGGCGCAGCAACGGTAATCAAGGCTATGGGCGCAGGTAAGACCGCCGCCGCAAGCATCGACGAATACCTTTCAAACAAATAGGACAAATTTCAAGTTTACTTTAATCGGGCTTGCGTCCCGGCGGCAAGGAGCCGCTAGGGCGCAAGCCCCTTTTTCATAGGACAAAAGCGCACATATCGAAATCGAAGATTTCTATGTGCACATGGCACTCATAGCTGAGCGCCGCTCCGCAAAATGCTTTTGTCGTTATTCCGGAAATATCGCATAACGATATTTCCTACATAATAAAAAGACGACAAAAGATTTCTCTCCTGCCGCCTATTCTTTTTCTTGCGTATCTTATCCTATTTAGTCTGTATAGTTATCGAAGTAGCCCTGAATGTAGATGAACGGAGTGCCCTTGTCGCCGGAGCCCGAGGTCAGGTCGCACAGGGACCCAAGTAAGTCCGTAAGGTGTCTTGGCGTTGTGCCCTCGGTAGACATCTGGCCTACGAGGTTTGCGTCCTTTTCTTTGATTGCGGTTTCGATTGCCGCTTTGAGTTCATCACCTCTCAGATCTCCGAAATCGTTATCTGCGAGATATTTCAGCTTCAGCTCGTTTGGCTGTCCGATGAGCCCGCCGGTGAATCCCGGGGAAACCACAGGGTCAGCAAGTTCCCATATCTTGCCTACAGGATCCTTGAATGCCCCGTCGCCGTAAACCATTACCTCAACGGTCTTTCCTGTCTTAGCCTTTATGTCAGCCTGAACGCCCTCAACAAATTCCTGGCAGTTGATAGGGAAAAGTTTGATGGTTCCCTCGGTTGCCTTGTTAGAGCCTAAAATGCCGTAGTCAGGGTTATACCCGGAACCGTCCACCGGGGCGTTGAGCAGGTCATCAAGCCCCAGCACGACCTTGCCGCCGGCTTCCTTGATGAGCCTCTTGGTTCTTGCTCTGGTGTGAATGTCCGCGCAGATTACGCAATCGGTATAGTCGAGGATTTTTCTCGGATTGTTGGCAAAAATAATCTCTGCCTCCGCACCTTCCTCCTCGATAAGACCTTTGTAATAGTTTACATAGTCCACATCTGTGAAAGGATGACGGGATTTTCCGAAAAGAGATTCAAATTTTTCCTGAGTAAGCACATCTTTGTACGGATCCACGCCCTTTTCGTCCATCAAATCAAGGTCGAGGATGTGATTTCCAACCTCGTCGCTTGGGTAGCTGAGCATCAAGACAACTTTCTTTGCGCCCTTTGCGATACCTCTGAGGCAGATCGCAAATCTGTTTCTGCTGAGAATCGGGAAAACAACTCCGATGGTTTCTCCTCCAAGCTTGCTGCGAACATCCTTTGCCAGTTGCTCAGTAGTTGCATAATTCCTCTGAGAACGAGCGAGGATCGACTCGGTGATTGCAAGGACATCCTTGTTTCCGATTTCAAAATCGCCGCCCGCGAGGCAGTCCATAAATGTGTCTACTACAATCTTTCTGAGGTCATCGCCCTCTTTTACGATAGGCCCGCGAATACCGCGAGATACTGTACCTATTCTTCTTGCCATGATAAGCTTCTCCTTTGCTTAAAACCCGCCGGATCCGTTCCTAAGATTAACCTTTTCGGCTTCAAAATACGTATTTTTGTTATTTTTCGCACAATGCGCACAATTAAGTATATCACAGCTTCCCCATTTGTGGTACAATTATTTATAAATACTCCCGTAAATCTGGGACTTTTCATATTAATTACGCGCAAGCCTTCTTTATGCGCGTGGAAACGGAGATAGCGATGGCTTTTGGTTTTTTTAAGAAAGTAGAAACGGCAGATTTGATTTTCCACAATGGGCATATATTCACCCAGGACCCGGACCTGCCTTGGGCGGAGGCGGTGGCCTGTCTGCGCGATAAGATTATGGGTGTCGGCAACCTTGAGGGTATGGATGAAATCATCGGTAAGAATACCCGCCTTGTGGATCTGGATGGGAAATTCCTGCTGCCTGGCTTTATCGATGTGCATCGCAGCCCGGTCCTCAAGGTTTTCGACGGAAGGTTCGCGGACCTCAGCCAGTGCAGCTCTGCCGAAGACATTTTGGCAGTGGTTTCCGATTGGGCGGAAGAAAATCCGGAGGATGAAATCATCTTCGGATACGGATACTCCGAGGATTTGAAGCCCGAGGATTCCGAAGAGGCTCCATCTCCGTCGGCGGAATTTCTCAGCTGCGCCTGCGAAGAAAGGCCGGTTCTCCTATTGTGCGCAAGCGGCATCGACTGCTGGACCAATGTCGCAGCCGACGAGATAATCGCCTCCACAGCGGAGGAAGAATGCGTCCAGGCCGTAACAACTGCCTATGTTCTGAATCTGCTTATCCCATTCGACTTTGAGCAAATCGAAGAAGATGTAAAATCAGAGATTGAGGCGCTATCAGATCACGGTTTTACCTCGATTCTAAACCTAGGTACTCCGGATTACTTCGAGAGTCTCTATCAGGACTCTGTGCTTGGCCTTTACAACGAGGGAGAAATCCGCCAGCGGTTTTTCGGCTCGTATTTTATAAACAGGCCCCTCAGCCCGCTGCCTCTCGTGAAGAAGCTGATGGCGCGCAAAACAAACTGCCTCGAGCTAAACGGGCTTCTAAACGCAAACATACTTAACCTCTATCTGGACAATGAGTCGAGCCCTATCCCATTCTCGCAGAATGCTCTGAACACGATATTGGCGGAGGTTTCCGACAAGGGCTTTGGAATTTTTCTCGAGGCGATAAATCGCGAAGATATGCTGATGGCCTACGATGCTCTCGAATTCGTTCGCGCAAAGGGATACAAAAATACTTTCGTCATCGCCTCCGACTACTCTCTTAGCGCTGAGGAGGCTTCGGTTCGCCCTGTTTCTTCGGAAGCTATAACAACCTGCGGCACCAACCTTTTGGCTGATAGGAGCATATATTCATGCGCCTCCTCCGCGGAAGAAGTAATATATGAGATGACCGAGGGGGCGGCTCGCATAATAGGAATGGAAGATAGTATCGGCAGCATCAAGTCCGGGATGCTTGCGGACTTTGCGATATTCGATGAAAATCCGCTGGACTGCGAGATTAAGCTCATTCCGAGGCTTCACGCCTGTATGACGGTCCTTGGCGGCAATATCGTTTACGACGCAGAAAGCGAAAATGACATGGAAATGTTCAACCTCATGATGTCACAGCAATATTGATTTTGCCTGGCCGTCGAAATTTGCCGGATAAGCCTTTGTGTTTTTTTGATGAATTTCTTAACATTTTATTGACATCGGCCCGGGGTAGTGCTAAAATAATCGGGTAAAAGAAATGCATATAAACTATAATATTTGCAAACTTTCCTTCTTTTATTGAATACACACACACTTTCAGGAAAAGAGCCTCTCATTGCGAGAGGCTCTTTTCCTGTCTTGTTTGAGTCTTATGTGAAACAGTCTTATCCTTACCTATGTTAATTTTGTTGCGATGGGATAAGCTTTGCGATTACGATAACCCGCACGTCATTTCTGCTATCTTGGGTACAGGTTGACAGGGTAATGAGCCGGTCGTCTTCTGATAACGTGGCACTACTTGCATAAAGATTTTCCTTTTCGATGGTTTCTTTCAGCAGCTCAAAGCGCTCATCTTCACCGTCTGCTTCAAGGGGCAGGTCGTAAACTGCGCCGTCGACCGCCGCCTGAAAGCAGGCGATTATCTCATATTTGTTCCACTGGCCGTCAGCCCTCATCAAATATACATAGGGGTGCCCATCGCGGTAGTCCTCATCTGCATACTTTTTCAGCTTCCCGAACATACTGCCGTTATGCATATTGTGGCCGTAAATCACGGTGTTTTTGTCCGTAAGATCCGCTCTGCAGCGGTAGTCAACAAAAATGCTTCCGGCGGTCAAATATTCTTTTTTATATGATTGGAAAAGATATTGCTTGTTGTTCTTTCCTTGCAAAACAGGGAAATTCACGTTGGTATCCGGAATATAGAGCCAGCCGCAAATATCCTCGTTGACATCCCGAAGCACTGCAAGGTCAACTTCGATGGGAGCTTTGTCTGTTTCGTTCTCCTCCGAGGTATACCGCGCAAGGGTTTCATCATAAAACCTGTCGATATTGCGATACTCCAAAAGAATGCTTGCCGCCTTATAGAGCGAAAAAAGAAACACACAAAGAAATAGCACCGTTAAAATTCGATTTAATTTTGCTTTTCCTGTGTGTTTCTTCTTGTCTTTCATTTCAACTCAGCTGTTTTGCCATTTGTTTTTTGGTTTGCTATTTTATATTCCAAATCCGTTCTGCTCGTTGCTGCGAGGCAATCAAATGCTGTCTCATGGCATCTACGGCCTTTTCCTTGTTGCGAAGTCGTATTGCCTTTAGGATCTGGCGATGCTCCACGAGTATGGACTCAAGATAAGACTTCTCGTAGAACATAGCCTTGCGATTTTTGTCCAAATATTGCTTGTATGAGCGCAAAACCTGTGCGAGAAATCTGCTTCTGGATGAAGTATAGATCACATCGTGAAACCCGGAGTTGAGTTCCAGCACCTTCTTTCGATCCATTTTCTTGGTATAGAATTCCATCATTTCGCACTGTTCTTCCAGGTCTTTGATTTCTTCCGGAGATATGCGCTCAACCGCCCAGCTTACCGCAAGCTCCTCCAATGATCTTCGCACCGCATAGATATCCTCCACATCCCGTTTCGTAAATCCCTTTGCAAAACATCCGCGATTAGGAACATAGTCGATCAGTCCTTCCTCTTCCAGGAGCTTAAATGCCTCCCTGATGGGCGTCCTGCTTACTCGCAGTTCCATTGCTATTTGATTTTCTTTGATTTTCTCCCCGATCTCGTACTCTCCACTTAGGATTCTTTCGCGTACGATATCTGCGATTTCATCCGTGAGGGACGCTCCCGAGGAGAAGCCTCGATTGTCTTCCATTTTTGCCGCTCCTAAACGAACTTTCGTATTTAGATCCTGTATTTGTGTCTATTTTCGCTGACTAGAGGATATAGTTTTCCAGAACCTGTCCGTCAAAATCAAAGTTTTCGATCTGAAGATAATATTCCGCGGAGTCAACCAAAGCTTTCATCGGGCAAAGACCAATAACTTCCGTGCCGATTACCTGCACGCCGTATCTCTTTGCCTCTGCCTTTACCAGCTCGGTTACTCTGTAAAGAGGAGTAACTCTGTAATCCGTCATGTTGATGGAAACCTGAGCGATTCCTCTGTCCTCCAGCATGAATCCCATCGCCTTTACGCAGCGAAGTCCGCCATCCTTTTCGCGGATGATATTTGCGATATTCTTTGCAATCTGAACGTCGGATGTGTTGAGGTTCAGGTTATAGGCTACCAGAGGCGGTCTTGCACCTACTGCAACGACTCCGCCCGTCGGGTTGATTCTTCTGCCGCCGAAATCAGGGTCCCATTCCTCCTGCTGAACTTTTGCCGCCATGCCTTCGAACTGGCCTTTTCTGATGGTCGCAAGGTTCTTTCTTTCAGGTCTTGTGGCTGACATTTCATAGAGGAAAACCGGAAGATCTGCTTCCTCTGCGATTCTCTTTCCTACAACCTTTGAAAGCTCGATGCACTCTTCGTTTGTAGCTTCCTTAATAGGAACAAATGGCATAACATCAACGCAGCCCATTCTCGGATGTTCTCCCGTGTGCTTGTTAAGGTCGATAAGCTCTACTGCTTTCTTTGCAAGCTTTACGCTGGCTTCTTCTACGCCCTTTGCGTCTCCGATATAGGTGATAACCGTTCTGTTGTGGTTAGGGTCTGAGGAGTAGTTTAATAAGGTGCAGCCTGCCGTCGTTCTGATCTGATCAACGCATGCTTCGATAACTTCTTGATTTCTTCCCTCTGAAATATTAGGAATGCTTTCGATAATCTGAGCCATTTTATTTCTCCTTTTTTATTATTTGTATCAATTCTCAATTCTTTGTTTTCGTTTTTCGGATTGCCGTCGTTCTCGCTAAAGAGATGCCAGAACCTTTTCGTAAATCTCTGCCGATATCTTTTCGGCTTCTTCCACCAGCTTTGCGCCTTCCGCGAATTTCGCCTTTGCGGCTTCGTCCTTGACTCCCGGAAGATTGATCATAACATTAAGCCATGCGCCTTTGATCCCCGCAAGCAGGTTCAGCGCCGCAACGCCGAGATCTGATGCTGCGTTCGGATTGGATTTTCCTACGATGGTTTCCGTCACCTTGAGTGCCTCCATGCAAAGAGTAAGGGTTTCAAAAGGCACTTCCGTTGCAGTCAGCGTTGCCTCTGCGATCGCCTTGCTCCTTGCCGCCTTATTTTCGTCGGTATCCTTTGGCAGTTTGAATGCCGCAGATACGAGGTTAAAGGCTTCCGTGTCCTTGTCAATTGCCTCTACGAGCTTTCCGTAAAGGCTGGTGGCTTCTTCCTTTGCCTTCTTGCATGCCTCTTCAAAATCCGCATATCTTTCTTTTCCGATGGTGAGGTCCGAAACCATTGCAACCAGAGCGATTCCCTGAGCCGCGGAAAGTGCGCTTACGCTACCGCCTCCCGGCGCCGGGGCATCTGATTTCAGCACATCCAAATAATCTTTTACTGTTAAATCAACTAATTTCATTAGACCAAATTTCCTTTCTTAATCGTCTGCAGGGCGAGGTTTGAACCGAAGCGGTAACAGAGCATTTCCATATTCGGTGCGTTCCAAATTACCATATCCGCGTCCTTGCCGACTTCGAGAGTTCCTACCTTTTCACCTCTGCTTATGCCGCAGGCCGGATTGATGGTCACCGCGGTCAGAATTTCCTCCGGGGTCATTCTGTATTTCAGATACCCAAGGTTCATTACAAACTGCAAATTCAGCGACGGGCAGGATCCCGGATTGAAGTCCGAGGCGATTGCCACCGGCACTTCAAATTCGTCTATCATTCTTCTTACGGGGGCGAAGGTCGCTCCGAGATAGAATGATGTGGCAGGAAGACACATGGCGATGGTGCCGCCCTTTGCCATGGAAGCCATGCCCGCATCGTCGATTACGATGAGATGCTCCGCAGATGTGGCGTGCATTTCTCCCGCGAGAACGCTTCCGCCGATGGCTTCGATTTCGTCCGCATGAATCTTGAGCCCGAAGCCCATATCCTTTGCGGCCTTTAGATACCTTCGGCTCTGCTCGACGTCAAACACGGAATCCTCCGTAAAGATGTCGATAAACTCCGCCAGCTTATGCTCCTTCACATATGGCATCATTTCGTTTATGCAAAGGTCGATGAACTCATCCTCTCTGCCTTTCCAGTCCGCAAGCACCACGTGAGCCGGCATAAATGTGGAAACGATGTCCATCGGGTGGTCTTCGTTGAGTTTCTTAAGCACTTCGAGGAGTTTCACCTCGCTTTCGAGGTCGATGCCGTATCCGCTTTTCGCCTCGCAGGTGGTAACTCCCAGATCCATCATTTCGTCCAGGAAGCCCTCGGTCTTGTTATATAATTCCTCAAAGCTCGCTTCTCTGGTTTTCTTTACGGTGTCGTTGATGCCGCCGCCTGCTCTGAGAATGTCAAGGTATCCTGCACCCTTGAGCTTCAGCGGAATTTCGTTCTGTCTGTATCCGCCGAAAACAAGGTGAGTGTGGCCCTCCACAAGCCCCGGAGTCACGAGGTTTCCCTCCGCGTCAATGACAACATCCACGCTTTCTTCCGGGCAAGGAAGCTTCCCCTCCGAAGTTATCGCCTTGATAATGCCGCCCTCAGAAAGGACCGCCGCGTCCTTTAATTTGATATTTTCGCCTTGCAGCGCCCCCTTGTGGGGAAAGCTTCCCACGGGGGTCTGCAAAATGCCTATATTTTTTACTAGTAAAGTAGACATATTCTCTCCTTTTTTCTGTCAGGGGTTATTTAACGAATTTGTCTACCGTCTTGTCAACCAGGTCGTCGCTTGCGATGTAAGGGATGGTTATGTGGCCCTTACCTGCGTAGTTTTCGTTGTAGAGAACCGAGGTCTCAACAGCGTGTTCGTTTCTCGCCCAGTTTCTGCGGGCAACACCGCCCATTACGTCCCACATCATGGCGGATTTTAAGATCTCGTCCACTCTCTCGGAACCGTCAAGGAGCAGGCCGAAGCCGCCGTTGATTGCCTTGCCGATGCCTACGCCGCCGCCGTTGTGAAGGGCGCAAAGGGACATGCCTCTTGCTGCATTTCCTGCGAAGCACTGAACAGCCATATCAGCCATAACGTTCGAACCGTCCTTGATGTTGGAGGTTTCTCTGAACGGGGAGTCGGTTCCCGATACATCGTGATGGTCGCGGCCCATCATAACCGGTCCGATCTTGCCTTCTCTTACAAGCTTGTTGAATGCAAGTCCGATGTCGCGTCTTCCCTCAGCGTCCTGATAGAGGATACGAGCCTGAGTGCCTACTACTAATTTATTCTTCTTTGCGTCTCTAATCCAGATCCAGTTATCTCTGTCCTGTCCGCGTCTATTCGGGTCGATGACTTCCATAGCCGCCTTGTCGGTAGCATCGAGGTCTTCCGGTTTTCCGGACAGGCATACCCATCTGAACGGTCCGTATCCGTAGTCAAAGAGGATCGGTCCCATGATGTCTTCAACATATGACGGCCAGATAAATCCATCTTTGTCGTCATAACCGTTCTTGGAAATTTCTTTAACGCCGGCGTCGTACATAGCCTTCATGAAGGAGTTGCCGTAGTCGAAGAAATAGGTTCCTCTCTCGGTAAGTGTCTTGATTGCCTTATAGTGTCTATGCAAAGTCTTGTCAACTTCTTTGATGAAATTGTCTCTGTTTTCGTGGAGCTCTCTGGTTCTTTCTTCGAAGCTCATGCCAACCGGACAGTAGCCGCCGTTATAAACGTTGTGGCAGGAAGTCTGGTCGGAAAGCAGGTCGATGTGGAAATTCTTTTCAACCGCCGCCTCAAGAAGGTCAACTATATTGCCGTGATATGCGATGGAAATCGACTCTTTCGCCGCGATCTTTTCGCTCGCCAGCTTGAAGATTTCGTCGATATCGTCCATGATAACATCAACCCAGCCCTGGTCGTGTCTGGTTTCGATTCTGGAAAGGTCAACTTCCGCGAAGATGCCTACGGCATTTGCGATGTTAGCAGCCTTTGGCTGAGCGCCGCTCATTCCGCCAAGTCCCGAGGATACGAAGGTATGTCCTGCCAGGTCTCCGTCCTGTGGTACGCCCAGTTCCTTACGTCCTGCATTGAGGATCGTATTGAAAGTACCATGAACGATTCCCTGCGGTCCGATATACATCCAGCCGCCTGCGGTCATCTGGCCGTAGTTTGCAACGCCCATTTCTTCTGCAATCTCCCAGTCATCGAGATTGTCATACATACCAACCATCATGGAGTTGGTGATAATTACTCTCGGTGCAGTCGGCTTTGACGGGAAGAGTCCCAGAGGATGTCCGGATTCTACAACCAGAGTCTGCTCATCTGTCAGCTCTTCGAGATATTTCTTGATGAGTCTGTACTGAAGCCAGTTCTGGCAAACGGAACCTGTTTCTCCGTATGTAACCAGTTCGTATGGATACAGCGCAACCTCAAAGTCCAGGTTGTTGTCGATCATAACCTGGAAAGCCTTGCCCGCGAGGCATTTGCCCTTATATTCGTCGATCGGCTTTCCGTAGATTCTGCCCTCCGGTCTATATCTATAAGCATAAATTCTGCCGCGAGTGGTAAGCTCCTCCATAAATTCCGGAGCCAGCTTTTCGTGCAGCTCTTCCGGAACATATCTGAGGGCGTTTTTCAGTGCGACCTTTGTCTGCGCCTTTGTGAGTCTAAATCCTCTGTCTGGAGCGCGTCTGATGCCCTCTTCAAATTTCGGATAGTCTGGATATTCATTGCCAAGGCGGATCTTCATCGCGCCTTCAAGAGTTTTGTTGTCTAACATAATTTTACCTCCTGTTTGTTTTATTTGAGCGTTACAACCTTTTCTACTGCTTCGAGAATCGAGTTGTCCTTAACCATTTCATCGAATTTTGCGAGGTAGTCGATCATGATGATGTCCTTTTCTACCGGAGCTGCGATAGAGCGGATGTGATCATAAGCTGCCTTTGTTGCAGGAGCGAGGTTTTCGATTCCCTTTTCTCCCATTTCCTCACGGAGCCAGATCGCCTGAGCTGCAGAAGCAAGCTCGATTCCGATTACCTTCTGGGCGTTGTCCAGTACCATAGCTGCCGTTCTTGCGGAGGTTGCTCCCATGGAAACGTGGTCCTCCTGGTTTGCGGAAGTCGGAATGGAGTCAACGCAAGCCGGATGGTCGTAAACCTTGTTTTCGGAAACCATCGAAGCGGAAGCGTACTGTGCGATCATGAAGCCGTTGTTGAGACCGCCGTCCTTAACAAGGAATGCCGGAAGTCCCTCGGATAATGCCGGATTTACGAGTCGTTCGGTTCTTCTCTCTGCTACATTTGCAAGCTCCGAAATCGCAATCTTGAGGAAGTCGAAAGCAAGAGCCATCGGCTGTCCATGGAAGTTGCCGCCGGAGATTACTTCGTCTTCGTCCGGGAATACTATTGGATTGTCCGTTACCGCGTTGATTTCTCTGGAAACTGCCTCATATACGTACATGATCGCATCTCTGGAAGCACCGTGAATCTGCGGCATACATCTCTGGGAATACGGATCCTGAACCTTTGTCGGGTGAAGCGGAAGAGCGTTCTTTGAACCATCGAGGAGCGTTCTCATGTTTTCCGCAACGTTGATCTGTCCCTGATGTCCTCTGAGAAGATGTGTCTTAGGGTCATAAGCCTTTGCGATTGCATGGAGAGCCTCTCCCGTGAGAGCCGCCGCGATGTCTGCAATCTTCATGAGATGCATTGCGTCGTATAAGGTATTGAGTCCTACCGCCGTGAGCATCTGGGTTCCGTTGTTAAGAGCAAGTCCTTCTTTGGAAGCGAGCACAACAGGTTTCAGGCCCGCCTTGTCAAAGGCATCGGCAGCGTCGATAACTTCGCCCTTGTATTCTACCTTGCCCATTCCGATGAGTCCCAGCGCAATGCAGGAAAGTGGTGCAAGGTCTCCGGAGGCACCTACCGAGCCTTTTTCGGGAACAATCGGGTGGATGCCGGCATTGAGCATATCGATGAGTGTCTGCAAGGTTTCGAGTCTGATTCCGGAGTTCCCTCTTGATAATGAGTTCGCTCTGAGAAGCATTGCTGCCCTTACATATTTCTGATCATATGGCTTTCCCATTGCGCAGGTGTGGCTGATAATTAAGTTTCTCTGAAGCTCCGCAGTTTGGTCGGTATCAATTGCAACATTGGCAAATTTACCGAATCCTGTGGTAAGCCCGTATACAACGGCCTTCTCGGCAACTTTCTTTTCAACATATGCTCTTGCCTTCTTCACGGCTTCCACTGCCTCTGGAGCAAGCTCAACCTTTTCGTGATGTCTGCAAACGCTGATTACCTGATCGATCGTAAGATCGCGTCCATTAATAATTACTGCCATTTTTTCCTCTCCATTTCTTATAAATATTCACTCGCACGAATTTTCATTCGCATTAGTTCTCCTATATTTGCTATCTAATATTATAATATTTTTGGCGGCAACATTCCATAGTTTTTTATAATGATTGTCCTAAATTTAACGCAATTCGTGCCTTTTTTCGAAATTTTTTCTGATTTTTCTCCGAAAAATTTTGCTGTTTGTCGCATTAAAGCGTTAACGCTTTATCGTGTATAATTATGAATTTTGTATACTTGTCCGAGCATTTTCTCTTGAGCTTGCCCCCTTTATGTTGAAATTCGGGCATTCCTGACGAGGCAAAAAGAAATACAGCCTCGAATTTTTCGTTATCAAGGCTGTACTTTGTTCTTTTTCTTATTTTATTTGTCTTTTTTCCTTGTACAAAGTTTTATACAAGGTTTATGC
>CAVGEP010000032.1:0-12513 GCA_963628105.1 Alistipes communis | reverse complement strand
TCCGTGTACTCTGCGGCAACGCTCTTTATTTCGCTGAACTCCCAGCCTACCGTGACCACAAAATCGTTTTTTTCTGCCGCGGTGACCATGCTCTGTTTATATCCTTCGCCTTTGCATTCAACTGTGCTTACATTTATGCCATAGTCCTGTTTGAGCCTGTCTACGCCTTCCTTTGCAGAATCGTAGAATGACTTGTCGCCAAATTCTGCCGGAACTATGAGGCAAAGAGAAATGCTTTCCGGGTCCGTATCCGACGGCTTGTTGCAGGCAATAAGACCGAAAACTCCCAGTATGAGAGCTGCGACCAGCAAAAGTCCCAGACTCTTTTTCATATAATTTCCTCCCTACAGATCAGTTTTTTATTTTATTTTATTCTGATTTACCTTATTTCATTACTTATTTTACTTTGTTTCTTTCATCGCTTCTTCCACGGCAACCGCGACAGCAACAGTTGCGCCTACCATAGGATTGTTTCCCATGCCGATATATCCCATCATTGCCACGTGAGCCGGAACCGAAGAGGAGCCCGCAAACTGCGCATCGGAGTGCATTCTTCCCATGGTGTCCGTCATGCCGTATGATGCCGGGCCTGCTGCCATATTATCCGGATGCAGGGTTCTTCCGGTGCCGCCGCCGCTGGCAACGGAAAAATATTTTTTCCCCTGCTCGATACATTCTTTTTTGTATGTGCCTGCCACCGGATGCTGGAACCGCGTCGGGTTCGTCGAGTTTCCCGTGATGGATACATCAACGCCCTCCTTATGCATTATCGCAACGCCCTCGCGTACATCATCCGCGCCGTAGCAGCGGACCTCTTTGCGCTCGCCCTTCGAGTAAGGAACCTCTCGAACCACCGCAAGCTCGCCCGTATAATAATCAAATTGGGTCTGCACATAGGTAAAGCCGTTGATACGCGAAATTATCTGCGCAGCATCCTTGCCCAGGCCGTTTAGGATTACCCTGAGCGGCTTCTTGCGGACTTTGTTTGCGGATTTTGCGATACCGATGGCGCCCTCCGCCGCCGCAAATGACTCGTGTCCTGCCAAAAAGGCGAAGCATTCCGTCTCCTCGCTGAGAAGCATTGCAGCGAGGTTTCCGTGGCCGATGCCAACCTTCCTGTCCTCTGCGACAGAGCCCGGAAGGCAAAATGCCTGCAGGCCCTCGCCGATTGCTCTGGCCGCATCCTCTGCTTTGGTGGCGCCCTTCTGTATTGCAATAGCCGCTCCTGCGACATAAGCCCAGCAGGCATCCTCGAAGCATATCGGCTGGATTTCCTTTGCTATTTTGTATGGGTCAATGCCCTTTTCTTCACATATTTTTTGCGCTTCTTCGATGGATGATATTCCGTTTGCGCGGAGAGCCGCATTTATCTTGTCGATTTTTCTCTCGTAATTCTCAAATGTAATCATATTCGGCACCTCCTATTCCTGTCTCGGGTCAATGACCTTCGCAGCTTCATCGAATCTGCCATATTTGCCGCTGGCCTTTTCGATCGCCTTGAGGGGTTCCTCGCCCGCCTTGATTGCGTCCATCATTTTGCCGATATTTACATACTTATATCCGATGATATTCTGCTCCTCGTCCAGTGCGACCTGGGTTATATATCCTTCGGCAAGTTCCAAATATCTTGGCCCCTTGGCCTTGGTCGAGTAGATTGTCCCGATCTGGCTCCTTGTGCCTTTGCCCAGATCCTCAAGACCCGCACCGATTGCAAGTCCTCCTTCCGAAAATGCAGACTGGCTCCTGCCATAGACGATTTGCAGGAAGAGCTCTCGCATTGCCGTATTGATGGCGTCGCACACGAGGTCGGTATTGAGTGCCTCGAGCAGGGTCTTGCCTATAAGAATTTCGCCTGCCATCGCCGCCGAATGGGTCATCCCCGAGCAGCCAATAGTCTCAACCAGCGCTTCCTCGATGATCCCATCCTTCACATTCAGCGTCAGCTTGCATGCGCCTTGCTGCGGAGCGCACCAGCCTATGCCATGTGTCAGTCCGGAAATATCCTTGATTTCCTTGACTTGGGTCCATTTGCCCTCTTGCGGTATGGGCGCCGGTCCGTGATATGCTCCCTTTGCTACCGGGCACATACCTTCCACTTCTTTTGTATATATCATTATATTAGTCCTCCTAATTACTCTTCTATTTAATCACGCTTTCTCAGATAATTCAATAACTAAACCTCTACTAAGCTTTTTTCGTCCGTTTCTGTGACGATGGATGCTTCTACTGGATCCGGCCGCTGTTCTTGTACTTTTTGAGGAGTCTTTCTGCAGCCTCATTGCGGTTAAGTTCTGCCTCGCGAACCTTTTGCTCGTACGGGGTGAGCTTATCTATGTCCTTGATGTGCGCTCTGACCGGCTTCGGCACCACCGCAAAATACAAAAGCGGCGATATTATGAGACAGTCCGCGATAATCCATGCAAGCAGCGAAATTATGATTGCAGCATTTGTCCATTCCCTCAGCATGCCCAAAGATGCGAGGATGACAATTCCTATTACAAATATGAAGAATGTGGCATATATCCTCTCTATTTTGCGGATTGCGCCGCTGAGCTTCTCATCAAACCATGTTGTCTTCAGACTCTTTATCACATATTTTGCGCATCGGAACTGGACGTTTGCCAGATAAATGCAAAGCTTGAAGTCATCGAATGACGCCTTTTCCGGCGGAATCTCCACCGGGTATAACTCATCTGTCATATCGCGGGTATAGATTCTTGCTCTGATCAGCGTTCCCTCGCCCATGACTGCATATTCGGCCTCTTCATCCGGCTCAAATTCCATGACCATCAGCTGACCCTTTTGTATCATGTGCTGGTCTCCGCCCGCCTCAGCGACGAAATATCCGTCCTTGCAATACAGGGCATGGGTTACAAGCGGAAGCTTTGTTTCGTTTGCGACCGAGAAAATCTCCTTCTCCTGCTTTGGACAAATCACATCGAGGTATCCCTCGCCACCCTTTCTGACCATGAGGTTAAAGTCAGTAATCTTGCCGTAGCTCTTCGTTTTCCAGGCGCCGTCGAAGCTGTCTTGCTCAAGCTCTCTCAGGCGAACTACGCGCTCTGCCTCATAGCTGAGCACGGCCTCTCCCTCCAGAACCATCAGCACCCTATCGTAGTCCGGGAGCCTTGTGAAGTCCGATTCCTCGACCTGTACCGTAGCCGAGCTTAGCCTCCAGACAAAGTTTCTGTCCGTGTAGGCGGATTTTGCAGGAAATATCGCAAGCTGCGTAGTCGTTCCGCCCGACCATTTCCCGGTGGTGAAGTCTTTTTCTTTGCAAATATAAGATTTCATTTTTTATCTCCTTGCAAGATATACTGCATTTTATTTGAATATCTTTGCCCTCAGCAATATCCTGTAGAGCAGAATTCCGAGCACGCCGCAGGAAAGGATCTCGCCGATTCCTACCGTCATCATAAAGTACCAGTACGATCCCTCCGCGCCATAGACGATCTGAAGCACCTTCGGGACTATCAGCGCATTTGCCGCAATCGGAAACAGCGGTCCCGCGTAGGGATATTTTCGTCCTATATAATAGGTCCCTATCGCGCCAATAACCGTTGCGAGGGTTCCGAATACTATGTCCCAGAGTGCGCATCCTGTTATGAGATTTGCCAGGGCGCATCCCACCGCAAGGCCGGGCAGCGCCGCCCGGGTGAATATCGGAAGTATTGTCAGCATTTCCGAAAGCCTGAGCTGGATCGCACCGTTTGCAAGTCCTGCGAGGTTAGAAATCAAAGTCAAAGTTACATAAAGCGCCGCTATGAGCGACGCATGCGTAATATATTCGGTTTTGTTTTCCGTTGTATTTGCCATATTTTGCCACAATCCCCTAATAAAATCTCAAAATACGATTTGCTTATTCTCTTTAGGTATATCCGTTTTTCTTGAGAAATTTCTTGATGCCGCTCCTGACATTCATCACAGATCTGCCGGGCTCCTTCGAATGAGTCCCGTTTGCGACCGAGCCGCTTCCGCAGATGTAGCAACATATAGCATTGGTATATGTCTTGTACTTCTTTTTCATCTTCTTGATGTACTTTGCGGCGATTTCGATGCTTACGCTGGCTTTGTACAGATCCGACGGTTTATATCCATATCTCCTTGCAAATGCGTCGCTGAGCTGCATGATTCCCTTGTATCCGTACTTGCTCTTCGCCTTTGCGCGGAAATTGCTTTCCCTCAGGGCAAGTGCCATGAGGACCTTCGGATCAACGTCGTTTTTCTTTCCGGACTTGATAAAGTATCCGGCGAGGGTAATCGACCAGCTCTTGCTCAAGTTCTTATTTTTGCTGCGTATGTAGGCAGCTAATCCCTTTTGGTATTTTGATATTGTTGTAGTTTGTTTTTTGTCTTCCTTATCTTGATCTTGATCATCATCTTGATCTTGATCATCATCTTGATCTTGATCATCATCTTGATCTTGATCATCATCTTGATCTTGATCATCATCTTGATCTTGATCATCATCTTGATCTTGATCATCATCTTGATCTTGATCATCCTGATCGTCTTTTTCATTTGCCGTATCTTCGGCATTCTCTGAATTGTTCAAATCCGATGTGTTATTTGTTCCCCCCGTACTGCCTATTTCTTGCGTGGCTGTAGCCTGCGTGGTCTGCTCTTCCCCTGCATTTTCGGTAACCGCAAGGCTGCTATTTGCACAAACAGGAGCTGCGGAGCCGAAGACCAACGTCATTGCTATCAACAGCGCAATGAGTCTTTTTGTCATAATATTTCCTCTTTTCAAAATAGTATCTGAGGGCGGGTTCTCCCTACAGACTTTTCTATTATACTCGAAAATGTTGAAATTGTCCAGTTTTTCACCATTTCTTCATATAGAGGAGATATTTCGGCGTATATTTTAGGTTATTCGCGGACGACTTTGTAAAGCTCATCCGGCCCCGGAGGCTCGATTTCGCAACGGGTTTGCCCGTCCATAATATACAGTCCCTCTTCTAAGGGGGCGATCTTTCCTATCTCCGTGGCCGATATGCCTGCGCCGGAAATTTCCGTAATAATTCTGTCTTTTTTCTCCGGCTCTGCGATAATCAGCATCGAGCCGCTGGAAATCAGCCTCAGTATATCGATGCCAAAGTGATTGCAAATCTTTTCGGAAACAGGATCTGCCGGGATTTTTTGCTTGTCTATGAGCGCTCCCTGCCCTGCGATATTGCACATTTCCCAGATCGCACCCAGCAGCCCGCCCTCGGTAATGTCGTGCATTCCGTGGGTTCCGATGCGCCCTGCTATGATTCCCTCTTTGACCACGCTGACCTTTGAGAGGAGCTTCTTTGCATGCTCTTGTTCGTCCCGGCTCAAAACCGGCGCAAGCTCGTTTTCGTAGTCTCTTGCGATGATTCCGGTGCCTTCGATCCCTGCTGTCTTTGTCATGATTATCGCATCACCCGGTTTCATTGTCGCTGCGGAAGCGGACTGCCTTGCAAGTCCTCTGCCCACAGCCGTAGAAACGATGACAGGGCGGTTTACCGCCCGGGTAATCTCGGTATGTCCGCCGATGATTTCTATATTGCACTCCGCCGCAGCCTCCGCTGCCTGCCCCATTATGTACGCAATGTCATCCTCTGTGGTTCCAACGGGCAGCATCACCGCCAGCATTATTCCGATGGGCTCGATTCCGTTTGAGGCGATATCATTTGCGGAAATGTGTATGCACAGCCTTCCGATGTCGCGCACCGATGCGGTAATGGGATCCGTTGACATTACGCACTCGTACTGCCCAAAATCTATCGTAGCGCAGTCCTCGCCTACTCCTGCATGTACCAGCACTTCCGGCCTTTTGCATTTTATTTTGCTTATAACTGCCTCCGAAAGCAGTTTGTTATCTAGTTTTCCGACTTTTAGCATTCTGTATTTCTCCGTTTAGTTCTCCATTCCCAGTATCTCATTATATTTTACGCAAATTTGCATTCTTTTGCAAGGGGATAGGCTATATTTTCAATAAAACAGCTCCGATAAAGGCACACATAATAAAAAACGGGGGGGGGCACGGAAAGCACAAGTTTTTTCGAAAAGGAGCAGTAGCGGAGCGCATAAAAAAACCGACGGTAAAGTCGGTTTTTGATAGTGGTGGAGCTGACGCTTCTCATGTCGAACTGCTCCGAGGTTCGACCAGCGATTAAATTGGTGGAGATGGCGAGAGTCGAACTCGCGTCCGAAAGCATTTCCACAGGATTTTCTCCGAGCGCAGTTAATGATTTGTCGTTTCGCATCGGCTGCCGCCCATTAACAGGCTGCCGCCTCCGCTATCTCGTTGGTCCCCGCGAATACCGAGAGCTCTCCGCAGGTTTTCCCGTATAGTCGACGCCGGATTCACAGCCTACGGGTAAACTGTGTCCGACGCGCGTCGCGCCTTAGGCGCTGCAGAACTATGCTGCTAATGCGAAATTGTTGTTATTTTTAGCGTTTATATTTAACGGGCCCTTTTTAAGGTAGTCTGAGCCAACTACCGCTCGCTTATCCGGCTTCTACACCCCCGTCGAAACCTTTACATCCCCATTTGTTATATAATCTCTCAGCCTTGCGGCCCCCTCTCACTAATAACTCGAAGCAGCCTGCCGAAAGGTTACATGCGACTTTTCATGCGGCGCTCCATGTCGCGCTTCGCGTCCCGCTTTGCGATATCCTCGCGCTTGTCGTAGTTTTTCTTGCCTCTTGCAAGTCCGATTTCGACCTTTGCAAGCCCCTCTTCATTTATATACATCTTCAGGGGCACGATCGAAAATCCCTTCAGGGTCGTCTGTCCGATCAGCTTGCGGATTTCCTGCTTATGCAGCAAAAGTTTTCTTTCGCGCAACGGGTCAACATTGAAACGGTTTCCCTGCTCATAGGGGCTGATATTCATGCCGTAAATGATCATCTCCCCGTCCCTGATGCGCGCATAACTTTCCTTGATGCTCACCTTGCCCTGCCGGACGGATTTTATCTCTGTACCCGTAAGCACGATGCCTGCTTCGTAGGTTTCTTCTATGAAAAAGTCGTGGTAGGCTTTTTTGTTATTTGCAACCAGCTTTCGTTCTTTCTTTGCCATATATTATCCTTTCGCCGAATCTATCAAGCCGGCTTTTGTCATCTTCTGAAATATCTAAAATGTCTTTATATTTTTGAACGGATAGAGCCTGATAACGACCTTTCCGACGATTGCCTTCTCAGAGATCGTCCCGACTCTTGCGGATCTGCTGTCCTCGCTGACGCCCCTATTGTCGCCCATGACAAAAAGCTCGCCCTCCGGAACCGTGATTTCTTCCATCTCTCCGGAAAGTCCCTGCTCAGCCACATAAGGCTCATCTATCTTCTCACCGTTTATATAGGTATATCCGCCCTTGATTGCGATGGTATCCCCTGGCAGTGCGATAATTCGCTTGATGAGGTTCTTCTCATTGCCCTCATCATCCAAAAGCTCGGACTTGAAGACGATGATGTCTCCCCGCTCGGGTTCCCCGAAAAGCCTGTATGCCTGCCTGCTTGTCAGCACATAATCCCCCGGCTGAAAATTCGGCTCCATCGAGTGCTGCTGGATCACAATCGGCTTGAAAAATAGCAATATAACGCCAGCAATCACCACCGCAAGCAATATGTCTTTTAGCCACTCAATAATTTTCCCCTTCATTTTTTCACCTCATAATCTCTATAGTCTCTAAAAATAGTATTTTTTATACGTTCAAAATCCGCAGGAAGCCGGGATTCTATCACCAGCGGCCTTGCAGGCTGGATGGCGCTGTCCTTACTGCTCTCTGCTTCGCGCCCCTCTGCTCCGCCGCCCCCGCTCCATGCTTTGGCATCGCCCTCTAATATCAGCTTGTATGCGTGAAGGAGCTGGGTAGAAAGCCCAAATTCCTTTTCTATTATGGCATTCACTTTTTTGTCGCCATATTTCACGTCGCCGATGATCGGATATCCCGCCTTGGCAAGGTGGGCGCGGATCTGGTGCGTCCTTCCGGTCAAAATCTCAACCTCGACCAGTGTATAATCCCTGCCCTTAAAATTCGCGATTTGGAGCGGCCTTACGATGGTCTCCATGAGCTTGCCCTGCTCCTGCTCATCGAGAACGCTGATCATATTCCTGGCTGCGTCCTTTGTCATCTTTGATCTGAGCCGAATCGGCTTTTGGATTTTGCCCGCTGCGATCGTCAGATAAAGCTTGTGGATCTTGTCCTTTTCTCGGATCAATCTGTTCAGCTCTTGCAGCGCCGCGGCGTTTTTTCCGAAAATCACAAGTCCCGTGGTATTTCGGTCCAGGCGGTTTGCGGGAGCCGGCACAAAGGTCTTCTCTGTCCTCGGATTGTAATCTCCCTTTTCGATCAGATAGTCGATTACCTGATTGGCAAGATGGTTCTTTTTCTCGGTTCGGTCGCCGTGTGTAAGCAGCCCGAAAGGCTTTTCTACAACCAAAATATCCTCGTCCTCATAGGCGATCTTGAATTGTTTTTTTACCTTTGGGCGGGTCTTTTCTTTTCTGAGGTTTGCCGCCGTCTCGTCGCTGACATAGATTGCAAGCTCGTCCCCTGCCAAAAGCATGGTATTTTCCCCCGCCCTCTTGCCGTTTACCTTGACGTCCTTGCGGATAATCTTATATATTACGCCCAAGCTCGCATTATTAAAATATTTTTTCAAAAATCGGTCGAGTCTTTGACCCGCCTCATTTTCTGTAATCGTGATTTTGAACATAGAATTATTATACAACAAAATATCTTGAGAAGAAAGTCTAAATGTGATAAAATATATTATCAGTTCGCACGAATACTTACGGAGGACAAAATGAAAAAAATCAAAGATTTTATTTATGACAAGAACGACATCATTATAGCAGCGGCAATTCTCGTGGCAGCGGCTTTGATCATAACATGGAGGCTGAATGTAATTCTCGATTATCCGAAGCAGATTATAAGCGATGGAAATACCACAGACATTACCGAGCCTATAGACGATACGGGGTCAGATGATACCGGAGATACCGGCGACGCCACGGATGACACGAATTCCAAAGATGCTGCGGCCACCGAAACCGAGCTATGGCTGGGCGGCGCAATCACAAGAGATGTGGAGGTGGTTGTAACAGGCTCCACCGCTTCTGCCGCGATACAGTGTCTTGTCGATGCGGGGCTCTTCAGCGACTATGCGGATTATCAGGCTGTCTGCTATGAGCAAGGGCTCGATCACGAGAAAGTAAGCGCCGGGACCTTCACCTTTGCGAAGGGTTCCACGAAGGCAGATATTGCACGCCAGGTCAACTGGAGCTAACTTGCGATTTGACAAAATTTTTATAAAAATAGGAGGATACCATGGCATTAGTCACGACAAAGGAAATGTTCGCCAAAGCATTGCAGGCAGATTATGCAATCGGCGCATTTAATGTAAATAATATGGAAATCATTCAGGGAATCGTTGAGGCGGCAAAGATCGAAAAGTCCCCGCTGATCTTACAGGTTTCGGCAGGTGCCCGCAAATACGCAAAACCGGCTTACCTGACAAAGTTAGTGGAGGCAGCGATTCTCGATACGGGGCTTGATATTGCCCTGCACCTTGACCACGGCGAGGACTTCGATATCTGCAAGAAGTGCGTGGACGACGGATTTACCTCCGTTATGATCGATGGTTCCAAGCATCCTTTCGAGGAAAATATCCGCATCACAAAGGAAGTCGTAGAATATGCGCACGCTCACGGCGTAGTGGTTGAGGCAGAACTCGGCAAACTTGCGGGGGTTGAGGACAATGTAAAGGTGGACGCCCGCAGTGCCACATTCACAGACCCGGACGAAGCGGCGGAATTCGTTGAAAAAACCGGCGTTGACTCCTTGGCAATCGCCATCGGCACCAGCCATGGTGCTTACAAATTCAAGGGCGAGCCTTATCTTGACTTTGAAAGACTCAAGGCGATCCATAAGCTGATTCCGGACACTCCGCTGGTGCTTCACGGCGCCTCCTCGGTTTTGAAAGAGTTCGTGGATAAGTGCAACGCTTACGGCGGCGATATTCCGGGTGCTCAGGGCGTTCCGGAGGAAATGATCCGCGAAGCGACCAAATACGGAATCTGCAAGGTAAATATCGACACGGATCTTCGTCTTGCCATGACGGCGGAAGTTCGCAAATACATCGCCGAAAACCCGACGGACTTTGACCCTCGCAAATATCTTGGCCCGGGCAGGGATGCGATTCAGGCAATGGTTCAGCACAAGATCAAGAACGTTTTGAACGCTTCCGGCACACTTTAAACACACAAAAATCGGTTGCTTCGTGCAGCCGATTTTTTTCGAAAAACATCCGACAAATCACAGGGCTAAATCGTATAACAATTACAGGAGGGATGACATGGGGAAATCTTTTCGGCGCACCAGTGAAGATTTCGAGAGCTTTTATCTACGGCATTATCAGGCAATTTACCGTGTTTGCTTCGCCTTTATGAAAAATCAGCAGGACGCTGAGGACTGCACGGAGGACGCATTCGTGCGGGCAATCACAAGCGATCCGGAATTTGAAAACGAAAGGCACGAGCGGGCATGGCTTACCACCACGGCAATGAATATCTGCAAGGACAAGCTGAAACATTGGTGGCGCCAAAAGGTCAGCGACATCGATTCCGAGCCTGAGATTCGGGACGTAGGAGCGGAAAAGGGCGAAGCACTTCGAGAGATTCGCCGGCAGGTCATGGAGCTTCCGGACAAATACAAGGAAGTGGTGTGGCTGCATTATTTTGAAGGGTACTCTACGGATGAGATAGCCTCGATTCTGGCAAGGCCGCCCTCAACGGTCAGAAATCAGCTTCGGGATGCCCGAGGCAAACTAAAACATTTGCTAAATGATTCAGGAGGAAATGACAGATGAATGGCAATTCTGACGAAAACAAAATACGCGAAGCCTTCGAGGAAGTCAGGCTGCCTGAAGGCGCGAAGGAGCGAATGTACGCAAATATCCTGCAAAAAGCAGAGCTTGCCAAGGCAAATGCGTCCTCGCAAATAGAGGAAGCGCCGCAGCAATCTGCGGCACAGCTACAAGAGACGTCGCAAGCCTTGTCGCAGACAGCACCGCAGCTCCGAGAGTCTATGCAATCCACAGAGCGAGAAGCGATACCGGCAGCGAAGGCGGCAAAAATGACACCTTCAAAGAGGTCTGCTCGGCTTTCATGGCGAAAATACATGAGCCTTGCCGCCTGTCTGGTCATTTTCATCGCGGCGGGGACATTCCTTCCGGGAATTTTGGACGATGATTCTGTCGGCGGCGATACGACTGTAACCCCGCCCGCAAGCGAAGCGCCCCTGTTAAGCGAATCTCCGCAGGCTACCGAATCTCCGGAGTCTACCGAAACTCTGGAGGCTGCTCAGGCTCCGCAATCCTCGGATTCCACCCCAAATAGCGAGGCGTCCGGGGGTTCGCAAAATCCGCAGAAGGGAGAAAATTCAGCGGATGATGAGGATATTACGCTGTCACCTTCCCCATTTGAAGAGGTGACAAGTGCCGAAGATTTTTCGAAAGCCCTTGGATTTTCAATAGACGCACCGGAGGGAGCCGAGGATGTCAGCTACTCCGTGGCATTCGGAGAAACGGCGATCGTAGACTTTAGCTTTGCGAACCATGCCTACACTTATTACGCCTCAAAAAACGGTGCGGACCTTTCCGCCGACAGCGATTCAAAAGACACCCTCTGCCAAACTTGGGAAAATGGCGGCATAAACTATCTTCTGCTGAACACCGACGGTGCGAGCAAAGAGGAATTCGAGGAGGTTGTCGCGGCTTTGCAGAACTCATAAAGTTATACGCTACGCACTTGCAGGCGGTATATCCCGTAGCCGCGGTGCCGGGCGCAATCAAAATGCAGCATTGCAAAAATGTCTGCATTTTTTTATTTTTATTTTTTATTTTTGTCCGACATTTCCGGTTCCATCTTCGTATTTATATACGGAGGGGCAGGAAAAGGGTACTCGGTGCGCGGGACCCGTGGGATTTCCACCCTCCCCTAATAAGATTAAAAAATTTCAAAAGGAGTATCACGAAATGAAGAAAAACAAAATTTTAAGAACAGCGCTTAGCCTCACATTGGCTCTCTCACTGACACTTGGCGGAGCCTCCGCAGCCTTTGCGGGCAGCACTGCCCAGACCGCGGTAACTGCTAAGACGGCAGCCGAAGCACAGGCCTATGACGGACCGATGGCAGCAGAGGATGACGGAGACGAAATCGCTACCCTGCTTACCTCTACTACAAAGGCAAGCAGCGCGAAAACCGTAAACCTGACCTCAAAACAAATTCTGAAGAAGCTTAAAAAGTCCCTCGGCAAAAGCTACACCAGCGACACCGCAATTGAAAAAAAGTATCTTCAGGATTACTACGGACTGAACATGAAAAAAGTCGTAAACTGGGCGGCCGAGTCAAGTTCAAACTCCGCCCTTGATTCTGACTGCGCGATCATTTTGAAGGTAAAAAAAGGTTATGCAAAGACCGCCGCAAAGAAACTGCAAGAGGGCTACGAGCAGGTTCTCAGCTATAACCGTATGTATAAC
>CAVGEP010000031.1:0-13093 GCA_963628105.1 Alistipes communis | reverse complement strand
AGCACGATGTCCGGTCTGCCGTTTCCGCTTTCGCGGTTTGAGTACACCCGATACCTGCCTGCGTTGCTCAAAAGTCCCGTCATGAAGCCGTGGTAGTAGCTTTCTGCATAGTCGAAGTAACTGATGGTGTCTAAAAGCTGCTCGTTCAAGAAGTTTTCCGCAGTTTCGCAATCTCCGGTTTCTAAGGCATGTATCAGCGGGCTTCGGTCAGCCTTTTCGATTTTTTTCTCGAACCATTGGGAAATGGAATCCCTGTAAATTTTCTTTATTTCCATATTTGGGATGGACATTTCTAAGTAAAGATCATCATCCGCGTCTACCCTGTCGCCGACCTTTTTCAGATAGCCCGTGAAAAACAGGAAATTCCAAAGATTATCCTGGGAAGTATGAATGTCCCCATAGGTTATGTCTTCATGCACCTGCTTTTTGATGGTTCCGCCATCCATTAGTGTTTCTAAGTCACTCCTTGCATTCTTGTCTACGTTTTCAACCATCTCGCGGATTATGCTGTTCGAGGAAGTATTCGACCAGTATGGGCGCGGCGGATAGTTCGGGTCATTTTTCCCCATGTAAATATAGTTTAGGATACTCCAAGGGTTATATATTTCTGTTTTGCCGAAGCAATATCCATCGTACCATTTCTTTATTTCGTCATACTTATACGCACGGTCAAAATGCGCAAGCAACGCTTTTGTTTCCGGCTCGGTAAAGCCAAAGGCACCCGGATAGTTAGGGCTTAGAACCGACTCGATAGCCAAGTTGTTAAGTCCGGTGAAAATGCTTTCTTTGCTGATTCGGAGGCACCCGGTGATAACCGCCTTTTCGAGGTATGGGTTTGTCTTTAATGCCGACCCGAACAAGGAACGGATGAACTTAATCATCTTGTCATAAAATCCCTCAAAGTAGGCATTTTCAAGGGGTACATCGTATTCGTCGATGAGTATTATCGAGTTCTTGCCATGGTATTTGTAAAGGCACTTGGAAAGGAATCCCAGCGCATCGGTATATAAGCTCGCGTCATCTTTCAAGGATAAAATCTCATTAAAGCAAAGTTCTTCTGACTCTGACAATGCTCCTTTTTTTAGTACATATTTGTGTCTGTCAAATTCTTCGTAAATTCTTTTTTTCAGTTCGGCGTAAGCAAGCTCGTATGTGGGCTGCTTTGCCGATTTCAGACTCATGAAAATTACAGGATATTGCTGCTGATGCTTCATTATTTCTTCGCCGCATTCGGTGATTTTTAGCCCGTCGAAGAGGTATCCATTGTCAATTTTTTCGCCTTTCTCGGTGATTTCGTCCTCGAAGAAGCGGCGGATCATGAACTGATTAAGGGTTTTGCCGAAACGCCGGGGGCGGGTGAACAGAGTTACCTGGACTTCGCTCTCGATTAGCTCTTTTATGAGCAAAGTTTTATCCACGAAATATCCGTTTCTTTCGATTATTCGCTTGAAATCCTCCACGCCTATGGAAATTTTCTTCTTTTTCATGGTGTCACTCATTTGCCCGCTCCTTTCTTTGAAGTCAATATCTACTTTTCCTGTTTTTATGCTTTCCGCACAATGCAGCCTTTCTTGAAGAAGCAAACCGCGTATTTCAAGATTTCTTGGTAGCCGTCATCTTCCAGCGGCACAGCGTACTTTTGCTCCGCAATCTGGGCGAGGGCTTCTCCGCATTTTTTCTCCATGCCACGGAAAGTGTCGGAAATTTTCAGCTCCAAGATTATGGCGCGGCCCATGAATTTTAGCTCTGTCAGCACGATGTCCGGTCTGCCGTTTCCGCTTTCGCGGTTTGAGTACACCCGATACCTGCCTGCGTTGCTCAAAAGTCCCGTCATGAAGCCGTGGTAGTAGCTTTCTGCATAGTCGAAGTAACTGATGGTGTCTAAAAGCTGCTCGTTTATGAAGTTCTCCGCAGCTTCACAGTCACCGGTTTCCAGAGCGTGGATTAGAGGGCTTCGGTCAGTCTTTTCGATTTTCTTCTCAAACCACCGAGAAATGGAATCCTCGTAAATTGATTCAATCTCAATATTGGGGATTTTCATCTCCAAAAACAGCTTATTCTTCTCAGACCTTTCGCCGACCTTTTTCAAGTAGCCGGTGAAAAACAGGAAATTCCACAGATTATCCTGGGAATCGTGAATGTCCCCGTAGGTAATGTCTTCATGCACCTGCTTTTCGATGGTTCCTCCGTCCATCAGCGTTTCCAGGTCGCGCCTTGCGTCCTCGTCTGCATTTTCAACCATCTCACGGATTATGCTGTTTGAGGAAGTGTTCGACTAGTAGGGCAGCGGAAACTGCGTCACGGAGTCCTTGCGGTCGTTTACATATTTCAAAATGCTCCAAGGGTTGTAAATTTCGATGTCATTGAACAAATAGCCGTCGTACCACTTTTTTACTTCATCAAGATTTTCGCTCAGGCCGTAGTAGGTCAGCATTTCCGCTACCTCTTCCTGCGTAAAGCCGAAAGCGCCTCCGTAGCGTGTGTGAAGCACGCTGTCCACGTCCAGATTATTCAGTCCGGTAAAAATGCTTTCCTTGCTGATTCTCAGGCAGCCCGTGATAATCGCTTTTTCAAGGTAAGGGTTTGTCTTTAGCGCTGACTCAAACAGAGAGCGGATGAACTTAATCATCTTGTCATAAAATCCCTCAAAGTATGCGTTTTCCAGGGGCACATCGTACTCGTCAATGAGGATGAACGTATTTTTGCCGTGGTATTTGTAAAGGCACTCCGAAAGAAAACCCAGCGCGTCGGTATATAGCCCGTCGTCTGCCTCAATCGCCGCGATTGCGTTAAAACGCGCCTTTTCGTCTTCCTCAAGGGTATCGTTACTAAGTACATATTTGTGCCTCTTAAACTCTCCGCTGATTCGTTTCTTTAGCTCTGTATAAGCAAGCTCGTATGTGGGCTGTTTCGCTGATTTCAGGCTCATGAAAATCACCGGATACTGCTGCTGATGTTTCATGATTTCTTCGCCGCACTGGGTGATTTTTAGCCCGTCAAATAGATGCCCGTTGTCGATTTTTTCACCTTTCTCGGTGATTTCGTCCTCAAAGAAGCGGCGGAGCATGAACTGGTTTAGGGTTTTGCCGAAGCGCCGGGGGCGGGTGAACAGGGTAACCTGCGTTTCACTCTCGATTAGCTCTTTTATTAGTAAAGTTTTATCCACGAAATATCCGTTTCTTTCGATTATTCGCTTAAAGTCCTCCACGCCTATGGAAATTTTCTTTTGCTTTCTCGTATCGCTCATCTGCCTGCTCCTTTCGCCGAGTTTTGTATAGTTATAGTATACTTGATTTTTGACGGGTTAACAAGATAAAAATAAAGGCTCGCGGCTGGTTCTGCCGATCGAAGAACGGGACTAAATCTCCCCGCGGGAGCAAAGCCCAAGGGAAAACCCCGACGCGGGGCGAGCTTTTAAGGCTTTCTCCCGGGCGGGGCTTTCCGTAATTTTTATGATTTTATTGATTTTTTCGGTTTTCTGTGTTTTTTCGGTTTTCTCGCTTATCTTGCCTTGATGTACTCGGTGACGATGCGGATACATTCCTCCTGGGTCAAGCGTGAGGTGTCCAGGGACAGGTCGTAGTTTCTTATGTCCTGCCACTCGGTGCCGGTGTAGTGCTTGTGATAAGCCGCCCGGCTTGCGTCCGTCTTGTCCCGGAGGGCGGTTGCCTCGGCCCTATCGATGCCGTACCGGTTCATGAGCTTTTCGATGCAGTAGTCACGGTCTGCGTGGATGAAAATTCTCACCAGATCCTTTCTGTCTCTTAGAATATACTGTCCGCATCTTCCGATGATAATGCAGGACTCGTCTTTGTCTGCCACCCGTTTGATGATTTCAGATTGGAAGGCGAAAAGTTCTTCTTTCGTAAGGCGGTCGGGCTGGGGTTGTGATACAAGAGCGCCCTTTGTGATTCCATGTTTTCGGAGGAACTTGTCTTCTAATTTTTCATCGGTGAGGTTGAACAGTGCCTCGCTGATGCCGGTGTCTTCCGACGCCATACGAATCAGCTCTTTGTCGTAATATCGGATGTTCAGCGCCTCGGCAAGCCTGTGGGCGATGCCTCTGCCGCCGCTTCCGTATTCCCGTGCGATTGTGATAATATATTTTTCCATATCCGCCTCCTAATCCGCTACTCTCCCAAGTAGGCTTTTTTCACTGCTTCGTCGTTCATCAAATCCTTTGCGTCGCCGCTGAGAACGATCTTGCCGGTTTCCAGTACGTAGGCTCTGTCCGCAACTTCGAGAGCCTTTTTCGCGTTCTGCTCAACGAGCAAAACCGTGGTTCCCGACTTCTTGATTTCTTCGATGATCTTGAAAACCTCCCCTACGAAAAGCGGGGAAAGTCCCATAGACGGTTCGTCCATCAGGATAATCTTCGGGCTGGACATCAGCGCCCTGCCCATGGCAAGCATCTGCTGCTCGCCGCCGGATAAAGTTCCTGCAATCTGGTTCTTTCTTTCTTCCAGACGAGGAAATTTTTCGTAAACCATTTCCAGATTTCTCGCGTATTCTGCCTTATCCTTGCGGGTGTAGGCTCCCAAATCAAGGTTCTTGTACACAGAAAGCTGCTGGAAAATTCGTCTGCCCTCGGGAACATGTGCCATTCCCATTTGGACGATCTTGTGTGGCGGGGTTTTGGTAAGCTCCTGTCCCTCGAATTTTACGCTGCCGGATTTTGCCTTGAGTAGTCCTGTGATGGTATGCAGGGTGGTGGTTTTTCCCGCTCCGTTCGCTCCGATGAGGGCGATTACTTCCCCTTGGTTTACATCAAAGGAAATCTTCTTGATGGCGTTGATGGCGCCATAGTTGACTTCCAAGTCTCTGATTTCTAACATTGCCATATGCGCGCCCTCCTTACTCGCCTAAATATGCTTTGATAACTTCCGGATTGTTGAGAACATCCTTGGTCTTGCCCTGAGCCAGTACCGTACCGAAGTTCAGCACCGTCAGCTCCTCGCAGATACCCGCTACCAGCCTCATGTCGTGTTCGATGAGCAGCACCGTCATGTCGAAGTTTTCCCGAACAAATTCGATGGTGTCCATCAGCTCCTGGGTTTCGTTGGGGTTCATGCCTGCCGCCGGTTCGTCCAGAAGCAGGAGCTTCGGCGAGGTTGCCAGCGCCCTGGCAATTTCCAGCTTTCTCTGTTTGCCGTAAGGGAGGTTCGCAGAAAGCAGGTCCTTTGAGTCCGCAAGCCCGAAGACCTCCAGCAGGGACTCCGCCTTTTCGTTCATGGCCTTTTCAGTTCTGAAATATGCCGGCAGTCTGAATATGCCTGCCGCCGTTCCGTACTTATAATCATTGTGAAGCCCCAGTTTGACATTGTCAAGTACCGAAAGCTGTTTGAACAGTCTGATATTTTGGAAAGTTCTTGCGATTCCCTTTTTATTTATCTCGATGGTGCTTGCACCGGTGAGCTTTTCGCCGTCCAGAAAGAAATTTCCCTCGGTAGGCTTGTAAACCCCTGTGAGCAGGTTGAACGCCGTGGTTTTGCCTGCGCCGTTTGGCCCGATCAGCCCGTAAAGCTGACCTTTTTCTATGGTCAAGGTAAGCTCGTCAACGGCTTTGAGTCCGCCGAAAGAGATTCCCAAATTTTTCGTTTCCAGCATAGCCGTCATGCGCTCACCTCCCCGTTCTTTTTACCCTTTGCTTTCTTTACAAAGGCAAGTTTTGCCTTGAATTTTTCTTTGTAAAGCGCAAGGCTTTCGTTGTTGTTTACCAGCATCATCACGATCAGCAAAATCGCGTAAATCAGCATACGGTAGTCGCTGAAGGAGCCTCTGAGAAGTTCCGGAAGCGCGGTCAGAATCACCGCCGCGATGATGGAGCCTCTCATGCTGCCGATGCCCCCAAGCACCACGAATACCAGCACCAAAATCGAAAGGTTGTAGTCGAATTTTACCGCCACGAGGCTGGAAAGGTTGTGTCCGTAGAGAACGCCTGCCATGCCTGCGAACATTGCGGAAATCGAGAAAGCGATGAGCTTGTATTTTGTGATGTTGATGCCCACGGATTCTGCCGCGATGCGGTTATCACGGATTGCCATGATGGCTCTGCCCGTTCTTGACTGAACGAGATTGAGAATCACAATCAGAGTTATTGCAACCAGTACGAAGCCCACAATGTAGTTGGAGTCCCGCGGCGCTCCGGTGATACCCATGGCTCCGTTTATGATGTTTTCCGATGTAAGGTCGTCGATTTCCATCTTGTTAAATGCGTCAACGCCCAGAGCAAAGTGGATTCCCGCGGAGTCCTTTACCAGATAGATATTGTTGACGATGCTCTTGATGATTTCGCCAAAGGCAAGGGTAACGATGGCAAGGTAGTCGCCTTTGAGCCGGAGAACCGGGATTCCGATGAGGATTCCGGCAACCGCCGCCACAGCTCCTCCAAGCAGGATAGCCAGAGGGAATCTCACCCAAACCGAAGTAAGGCTTTCCTGAGTCAGCATACTGAAGGTGCTTCCCACGAAAGCGCCGAGGCACATGAAGCCTGCGTGCCCCAAGCTCAGCTCTCCCAGGATTCCTACGGTCAGGTTTAGGGAAATCGCCATGATCACATATGCGCATATCGGAACGAAAAGTCCTTTTATCAGGCTGGAAGCTCCTGGCATCCCGTTATATATTACACAAAATACGAAAAACGCCAGGACGATGCCGTAGGTGATCATATTTTGTTTGCTTGCGTTGTTCAAAGTTGTTATTTTTTTCTTCATGCCCCGCACCTACACTTTCTCGCGCATCGCTTTTCCAAGGATGCCCGTTGGTTTTACGATAAGCACGACGATCAGCACGCCAAATACGATGGCGTCCGAAAGCTGCGATGAAATATATGCTTTGCTGAGATTTTCGATGACTCCCAGCAGGATTCCGCCGATCATTGCCCCGGGGATTGAGCCGATTCCGCCGAAAACTGCCGCTACGAAAGCCTTGATGCCCGGCATGGCTCCGGTGTATGGCCCGATAAGCGGATAGGATGAGCAGAGCAAAAGGCTTGCAACCGCCGCAAGAGCCGAGCCGATGGCGAAGGTTACGCTGATGGTGCTGTTTACGTTAACGCCCATGAGCTGCGCCGCCCCTCTGTCCTCAGAAACCGCCTGCATGGCAGAGCCTATTCTTGTGTGGTTGATGAATGTTGTCAGCGCTACCATGATTATCACGGTGGCTGCTATGGTGATGATCGTTTCACCTGTGATAGTAAGTCCTGTGGCAACATGCCAGTCGGGAACATTCAGCACATCCGGAAAGTTTCTGGAGGCAGAACCGAAGATGAGCAAAGCCACATTTTGCAGAAAATAGCTGACACCGATGGCTGTTATCAGCACTGCCAAAGGCGGGGCGTTTCTCAGTGGTTTATATGCGATTTTTTCGATCGAAACACCAAGAACCGTGCATACGATAATCGCCGCGATAATGGCGACTGCCGGTGAAGTGTTTGCCGAAGAAACCGCCGTAAAGATGACAAAACCGCCGATCATGATTACATCACCGTGGGCGAAGTTCAGCATCTTTGCGATTCCGTATACCATTGTATATCCCAGGGCAATCAGGGCGTAAACGCTGCCCAGACTGATGCCGCTGATCAGATACGATAAAAAATTCATAAAAATTACCTCGTCTAAAATTCAGAATGAGGGGCGGCTGCCGCCGTCCCCTGCATTCTGGCAATTATTTTTTATACTATATTGAGTATAGCATCCTATTATATCTCTCGGAGTATATCTTTTGGAGTATGTTTTTCCGAGCATGTCTTTTTGACAATATTTGTTAACTACATAGCCTTGTAGGAGCCGTTTTCGATGATCATAGCCATCGGAGTCTTTGTAGGCTCGCCGTCTGAGGACCAGGTCATGGTTCCGGTTGCGCCTGTAAATTCCATCTGAGTCATAGAGGTCTTCATGGATTCGCACATATCGGAGATACTCATGTCAGGAGTCAGGCCTGCCTGCTCTGCCGCTTTCTTGATGATGTACATTGCGTCGTAAGCGTCTGCTGCGAACTGGTTAGGAACTTCTCCGTTGTATTTTGCTTCGTATGCTTCGGTGAAAGCCTTGGACTGCGGATCGTCGGAGTCTGCTGCGAACGGTGTAAGGAGCATCACGCCCTCTGCAAGGTCAGCGTTGGAGCCGAGCTGATCGATTACGCCGTCAAGCCCGTCACAACCGAAGAACTGAACATCAAGTCCTGCTTTGTCTGCCTGAGTAAGGAAGAGGGATGCTTCCTGAGCGTAGAACGGAAGGAATACCAGTTCTGCCCCTGCCTGTTTCATTTTCTGAATCTGTACGGTGAAGTCTGTTGCGGAGTCCTTGGTGAAGGCTTCTGTTGCTACCACATTGAGGCCCTTAACCTCGGCTTCTTTCTTGAAGGTCTTGAAGATACCGTTGGAGTAAACATCCGATGAGTTATAAACTACGCCGATCTTCTTGTCTGCAAAGTGTTCTGCGAAGTAGTCCGCGGAACCTACGCCCTGGTTCGGGTCGGAGAAGCAAACTCTGAATGCGTTGTTGCCGCTTATGGATTCAACTGCGGAACCGGACGGTGTAAGCTGGAACATATTGTCCTCGGAAGTAAGGGCTACGACTGCCGTACAAGGGGCGGAAGTAACGGTTCCCATGAGCATCTGCATTCCCTGGTCTTTCAGTGAGTTATAAGCGTTAACGGCTTTTTCTGTGTCGTGTTCGTCATCCTGCCACAGGAATTCCACCTGGTAGCCGTTGATACCGCCTGCCGCGTTGATTTCTTCCACTGCCAGCTCTGCCGCGTTCTTAACAGCCTGGCCGTAAACTGCTGCGCCGCCTGTTGTAGGCCCGATACCGCCGATTACGAATTTAGCGTCCGAACCTGTGGTTTCGGTGTCGCTGCTGCCGCCGCAGCCTGCAAAGGCTACTGTCATTACGACTGCCATGGATACAGCCGCGAATTTCTTCATAAATTTTTTCATGTTCATTTTTAAATTCCTCCTTGGTAAAATAAAAAACCTGCCGTCTGTTGCAGCAGGTCAAAATTCTTTCTCATTTAAGTTTCGGATTATTGTCTGAGTCAAGCCTAGGCTCAAACAAAATCAATCGAACTTGCTCTGTTACCCGCAACGCAAATATCACTATTCAATCTGAGGCTCATAATGACGAGAACCAGTAGAATAATGCTAATGACTAGTACATACAGGACGCTGATAACTAAAGCCATAAAGTTCATTGTTTTTCTCCTTTCCTTAACTGATATACGAAGTTTACCACATAAAAATCACCCTGTCAACAACTTTTTTGGTTTTTTTCATTATTTTTTTTATTTTTTTTGTGTTAGCACACAAACAGTGTGGGCTTGCAATTTCCAATTTGATTTCGCATTGGCTCTGCATTGTCAGATATGTTTTTGAGTTATAGTATTTTGTACTGATTTTTATACAAAATTTTCGTGTAACCCCTTGATTTTTATTTGCGGCTTGTGTATAATCATTCTATTGTTGCAAGGCAGGAGCTTTTGCAGCGCAAATTGAATATGCTAGATGAACTTTGCAGGAAAAGGTTTAACCTACCGAAGGAGTAAAACTCTCAGGTTCCGCGGACACCCTTTGTGGCGCGTCCGACGGGGAGGACTGTAAAGGGATAGCGTTCTGGAGACACCCGCAATCTTGCGGGGGCCGAAGGTGCAAGGCGATACCAGCCAATCTCTCAGGCAAAAGGACAGAAAACGTTTTTCACGGATACGTGATTTTTCGCTTTTATCTTTTAATTTTTAGCATTAGCAGGCGATTGACGAATATTTGCATAGAACCAAGAGGCAGGCTTTCCGGAAGTCGTGCCTCTTTTTTCCTTTTATTCTGCTCGTTTTATTCCATTCGTTACGTTCGTCATGTTCGTTACGTTCGTCATGTTCGCTACGTTTGCTATGTTCGTTTTGCTTCTTTCTGCTTGTCTTTGCGCACATTCATGCACATTCAATTTGTAGCCACCAAATATTTATTAAAAGAAGAAAGAGAGGACAAAAAATGCAGGCTTTATACAACTTTATCACAGGCCCGCTGAATACGGTCGCTTGGATTTACATCCTGCTTCCTTGCGTATTCGTGGGAGGACTGTATTACACCATCTGTTCCGGGGGCGTGCAATTCCGCAGATTCGGATATACCATGAAAAACACCTTCGGCAAGATTTTCAAGAAGTCGGATGCCGGCGAAGGCGAGGTTACTCCGCTCCAGGCGGTTTGTACAGCCCTTGCGGGAACCGTTGGCACAGGAAATATCGTAGGAACCTCACAGGCGATTGCCCTCGGCGGTTACGGTGCGATCTTCTGGCTCTGGATGGCGGCGCTTCTTGGCATGGTTATCAAGTACGCGGAGGTTACCCTTTCCATTCGCTATCGTGAAAAGGACGCGAAGGGCGACTGGGTAGGCGGCCCGATGTACTATATCAAGAACGGTCTCGGCAAAAATTGGTCTTGGCTTGCGGTTCTGTTCTGCGTTTTTGCCAGCCTTGCATCTTTCGGTATCGGCAATATGTCGCAGGCAAATTCCATCAACGGCTCCATCAAGGGTGCGGTTGCCGCGTTCAATCCGTCCTTTGCCGATGCGGCCGCGGTTGACTGGGTGATCGGTATCGCAATGGCAGTGCTCACGGCGGCGGTTCTTCTCGGCGGTATCAAGCGTATCGGCTCCGTAACCGAAAAGCTGGTTCCGGTAATGAGTATCGTTTACATCCTGTTCACACTGGTGGTTATCTTCGGAAATGTTTCGATGCTGGGCGAAGCGCTTCGCAAGATTTTCGTAGCTGCCTTCAATCCGCAGGCAGTTGTTGGTGCAGGCAGCGGTATTTTGCTTAAGAATGCCATCGTCTGGGGTCTTAGAAGATCCGCTTTCTCTAACGAAGCAGGTCTTGGTTCTGCTCCTATCGCCCACGCGGCGGCAAACTGCGAGGGTCCTGTGCAGCAGGGCGTATTCGGAATTTTTGAAGTATTCGTTGATACCATCGTTATTTGCTCCCTCACAGCCCTGACTATCATCATCAGCGGCGTGGATATCACATTCGGCGAAAAGCCGGGTAGCGAGCTGATAACCTCGGCATTCGGCACCGTTTGGGGCGACAAGCTCTCCGCAGTTTTCGTGGCACTTGCTCTGATGATGTTCGCTTATTCCACGATCCTGGGCTGGTCCCTGTACGGAACACGCTGCATCCAGTACCTTTTCGGCATGAAAGCGGTGCTGCCTTATCAGATTGTTTTCTGCATCGTCATCGTTATCGGCTGCGTAAGCCCGATCGACGCTGTATGGGATATTGCAGATACTTTCAACGGTCTCATGGCAATCCCGAACTTCATTGCGCTGTTTGCTCTTTCGCCGGTAGTATTTAAGCTCACGAAGGAACACTTCGCAGAAGTCGATAAGCTCAAAGCAAAGAATTGATAAAAAGAAAAAAATAAAGAGAGTAAAATCATACGGAAATATCCCTAAAGTGATATTTCCTATGTTATAAAAAAATCACCTCCGCTCGCCCTACGGTTTGCGGAGGTTTTCTTTTGCCCATGATATGCCGGCTAGTTAAAATTATATTGGGTCAGGATCGGTTCTCTGCCCTGCGTCTTGTCGTTAAAATACTCGTAATAGCTGATTCCGAGGAAGGAACCGCTGATGTTATAGACATTGGTAAATCCGTTTTCGATGAGCGTGCAGAGAGCGTAATATGAACGCTGGCTGGATCTGCAATGCAGATATACCGGAATGTCTCTTGGGATTTCGTCGAGCCTATCCCTCAGTTCATTGAGCGGAATGTGATGCACGCCCTTGAGATGCCCTGCCTTGAGCTCTCCTGCTCCTCTCACGTCGATAATATATGCTCCTTGCTCTACAAGTTCTCTGACCTTGTCCACATGAACCTGTTTGATCCTTCCATTAAGCACGTTAAGGCCGACAAGCGCCGCCATGTTTACGACATCCTTTGCGGTTGAGAAAGGAGGAGCGTAGCAAAGCTCGAGCTCTTTGAGGTCTTCTAATGTCCCGCCCATGGTGATCATGGTTGCGATAACGTCAACACGCTTGTCGCATTCGCCGGTGCCGATTGCCTGCGCACCGAGGATGCGTCCCGTCGGTGTTTCGAATACGAGCTTGAATATCATATAGTTTGCGCCGGGCATGAGTCCCACCTTGTCCATCGGGAATACCAGAACGGAGTCGCAGGAATAACCAAGGCGCTTTGCTTCTTTTTCGGAGAGTCCCGTGCAAGCCGCGTTCTTTCCGAAAACCTTGATGCAGGAGGAGCCGATGTAGCCCTTGTTTGCGCTTCCGATTCCGAAGATGTGATCAGCCGCTGCTCTTGCCTGTCTCTGGGTAGGTCCTGCAAGTGCGATTCTTCCCGGTGCGTGGGCGAGGGAGTTATAGGATTCGATGGCGTCGCCGATGGCATAGATATCCTTGTCGCTGGTCCTGTAATTGTGGTCAACCCAAATTCCGCCGGTCTTTCCGATGGTAAGCCCCGCGGCCTCTGCAAGCTCGGTCTTTGGCCTTGCGCCTACAGCCATGATGACCGCCTCTGCCGGAACTTCAAATTCCTTTCCGCCCTTTATCGCCTTGACCTTTCCATCCTCGATTGCGCTTACCGCTGCGGACACGTGGAGACAAACGCCGTTGTCGTCAAGCTCCTTGTGCAAAACCTGAACCATATCGTAGTCATATGGCGCCAGAATCTGCTCTGCTCCCTCGAGCAGGGTGACATTTTTGTCTATTCTGCGAAGATTTTCTGCAACCTCCACGCCGATAAATCCGCCGCCTACTACCGCGACATTCTTCGTGGATGCCTGGGTAAGCTTCGCCTGCAAGCGCTCGATATCTGTCACATTACGAATTGTAAATACGTTCTCTGAGTCTATGCCTGCGATGCTCTTTGGGAGCACCGGCTCCGTTCCAGTTGCAAGCACCAGCTTGTCGTAGGCTTCTTCTCTTATCTTGCCGCTGCGCAGGTCCTTTACGGAAATTGTTTTTTTGTTGCGGTCGATTGCCAGTACTTCGGTCTGGGTATAAACATCGATATTGTGTTTTGCCTTGAAATCCTCCGGAAACATCATGATGAGGTCTTCGCTGCTTTCCACAACGCCCCCGGTAAAATAC
>CAVGEP010000030.1:0-13193 GCA_963628105.1 Alistipes communis | reverse complement strand
CTGCTATATCGTATGTAGAAAAATGCAAAAGAGATATAAAACACGAGAGGAAATTTTATGAGCGCACTATTCGGAAAACTTAAAATGAGCTGGCCTGCCGTAATCATCTTCGCTGTCATAGCGGGAGTTTGCACCGGGGCGGTGATGCTCAACGATGCTTGGGCAGGTACATCGGTCCAGGACATCGGTATCAGCTACGAATGGTGGGTGATTTTTGCTGTGATCATCGTGGTGAACTGCCACAAAAACTGGGACGCTATGCTCAAATGCTTCATGTTTTTTGTGATAAGCCAGCCTCTTATTTACGCTGTCGAAATAATCTTCGGAAATTTGACCTTTGAGATGGGATGGTACTATTACAGAACGATGTGGCTTCCTATGACCATGCTGACCCTTCCGGGAGGATTTATCGCGTATTATTGCAAATTGCAAAACCTGTTAGGGGCTGTTATCCTCGGAATCGGCAACACGATTCAGGCAGTTCTCGGGGTGTATTATGCGGCTCAGGCTATTGCAAACTTCCCGAACCACATCGCAAGCAGCATCGTCTGCTTCGGCTCAATCTTTGTTATGAGCTACCAGATTCAAAAGAACAAGCTATACTGCCTGATCTCCATTGCGGTGCCTGTGGCGCTGACCATAGGGCTGGCAATCCTCGCTGCCCGCACTGGCAGAACCTTCCTCTAAACATCTTCACCAAAAATACACAAAAAATTTTTTGAAAAACATTGACTAAATCCGAAAAACGGGGTATATTTATAACATGAAGTTAGCACTCCAACGCAATGAGTGCTAACAAACAAAACCGGTAATGCAAATTCCGGTTAAAAGTCTTTGCAAAATAAGGGAATGGAAAAATGAAAGGAGGCCGCGATATGGAATTAAGCGAGCGTAAGCTAAAGGTTTTGCAGGCAATCATTGCAGATTATGTAAGAACCGCAGAGCCGGTGGGGTCCAGAACCCTTTCAAAGAAGCCGGAGCTTGGCTATAGTCCCGCGACCATCCGAAACGAAATGGCCGACCTTGAGGAAATGGGTTACCTTACACACCCCCACACTTCTGCGGGGAGAGTCCCATCAGACAAGGCTTACAGGCTTTATGTAAACGCTTTGATGGAAAAAAAAGAACTCACCAGAGAGGAAAAGAACATCATCGCAGGCAGGCTTCACAGCAGAGTAAGCAATTTCGAAAAGACCATCGAACACGCAGCAAGCGTGCTTTCGGAGATAACGAATCTGACATCCTTTGCCCTGACACCGAGCAAGGACGAGGACGTTCTGAAATACATCAACCTGCTTCCGGTAGACGAGCAGACGGTAATTCTCATGATCGTCAGCGAAAGCGGCAAGGTTTCCAACAAGGCGGTGCGCATGAGCGTGCCTTATACCGAGGAAAAGCTGCAGCTCCTTTCCAAGACCATGACTTACAATTATAAAGGAAAGACCATAAGTCAGGCGCTTACCAACAATATCATCGCAAATGTGGAGACGGACATCGTGGCAATGAGCGGACTGGCGGAGGATGTGATGCCCAGCTTCCTCAAAACCCTTGAGGATATGCTGAATGTAAACCTTTATATGGAGGGACTCACAAACATCTTCGACATTCCGGAATACAGCGACATCTCCAAGGCAAAGAGCTTCATCGAAATGCTCAGCCAAAAGGAGGAGCTGACAAAGAAGCTAATTGAAAGGGAAGACGGAATTATGGTTACCATCGGGGAGGAAAACTCCGACGACATCATGCAGGACTGCTCCCTGATCACCGCAAGCTACCATGTGGACGGGAAGCTGGTGGGGAAGATCGGCGTCATCGGACCGACCCGCATGAAATACGGCGAGGTAACATCTATCATCGAATATTTGACGGACAATTTAAACGATACATTCAAACTTGAAAGCGGAGGTAACGAGGATGACAAGTGAAGAAAACAAAAAAAGACAGGAGCTGGCCGATAAGGATAAGCCCGAAACCGAAGAAGATTTGAAGCCTGAGGAGGAAAGCACCGAGGCAGGGGAAGAGCAGGAGGCAAAGGGCGAAGATAAGGAAAACGAAAAGGCGGCAGAAAAGGATCCCGAAGAAGAAGCCCTGAATGTGAAATACATGAGGCTCATGGCGGACTTCCAGAATTTCAAACGCCGCACAGAAAAAGAAAAAAGCGACATTTATGCGTTCGCAAACGAGAAAATCGTGAGAGAACTGCTTGATGTAATAGATAATTTTGAGAGGGCTCTTGCAGCCGGAAACGATGGCGACAAGTTCCTCGAAGGAATGGAGATGATCCTAAAACAGCTTCTGGCTGTGCTGGAAAGAGCAGGGGTCACCGAAATAAAATGTTTGGGTGAAGATTTTGACCCGAACTTCCACAATGCTGTGATGACCGAGGACAGTGCCGAATACGAAAGCGGCAAGGTTACGGAGGTCTTGCAGAAGGGGTATATTTTGAACAATCGGACGATTCGTCCGGCGATGGTCAAAGTTGCAAATTAAAATTAAAACTTGAAAGTCAAGGAGGAAAATAAAATGGCAAAGGTAATTGGTATCGATTTAGGAACAACAAATAGCTGCGTAGCAGTATTAGAAGGCGGCGAACCTACGGTTATCGCCAACGCAGAAGGCATGAGAACGACTCCATCCGTAGTCGGCTTCAAGAAAGACGGAGAAAGATTGGTAGGCGAAACCGCGAAAAGACAGGCGGTTACAAACCCGGACAGAACCATTTCGTCCATCAAGAGACACATGGGCGAAAATTACAAGGTAACCATCGATGGCAAGGATTACACACCGCAGGATATTTCGGCGATGATCCTTACAAAGTTAAAGAACGATGCGGAAGGCTATTTGGGCGAAAAGGTTACGGAGGCGGTTATCACGGTTCCGGCTTACTTCTCGGACGCTCAGAAACAGGCAACCAAGGACGCAGGCAGAATCGCAGGTCTTGATGTAAAGAGAATCATCAACGAACCTACCGCGGCATCCCTTGCATACGGACTCGACAAGGAAGAAGGCTCCCACAAGATCTTGGTATACGACCTGGGCGGCGGTACCTTCGATGTATCTATCCTGGAACTTGGCGACGGGGTATTTGAGGTACTTGCAACCAATGGCGACACCCACCTGGGCGGCGATGACTTCGACGAAGTGCTGATGAACTACCTTGCAGACAAATTCGCAAAGGAGCACGGCGTGGACCTGAGAGCCGATAAGATGGCGCTCCAGAGATTAAAGGAAGCCGCAGAAAAGGCAAAGAAAGAGCTTTCCGGTTCCCAGACCGCGAACATCAATCTTCCGTTCATCACCGTAACGGCTGACGGCCCGCTTCACATGAACGAAGATATCACAAGAGCAAAATTCGACCAGCTTACGGAGCACCTGGTACAGAGAACCATCGAGCCTATGAATAAGGCGATGAGAGACGCAGGGGTTACCAATGCAGACCTTGCAAAGGTTATTTTGGTAGGCGGTTCCACAAGAATCCCGGCTGTTCAGGAAGCAGTTAAGAAGGTAACCGGAAAAGAACCGTTCAAGGGCATCAACCCGGACGAATGCGTAGCCATCGGCGCTGCAATTCAGGCAGGCGTTCTGACAGGCGAAGTTCACGACGTGCTTCTTCTGGATGTTACCCCGCTTTCCCTTTCCATCGAAACACTGGGCGGCGTTGCAACAAAGCTCATCGAAAGAAATACAACGATTCCTACAAAGAAGAGCCAGATCTTCTCCACTGCGGCTGACAACCAGACAGCGGTTGACATCCACGTAATGCAGGGCGAAAGAGAAATGGCGGCAGGCAACACCACTCTGGGCAGATTCCAGCTCACCGGCATCGCACCGGCGCCTCGCGGAATCCCGCAGATCGAAGTTACCTTCGATATCGATGCAAACGGCATCGTAAATGTAAGTGCAAAGGATATGGGAACAGGCAAGGAACAGAGGATTACCATTACTTCCTCCACAAACCTTTCCGAAGACGAAATCAACAAGAAGGTAAAGGAAGCAGAGCAGTACGCCGAAGAGGACAAGAAGAGAAAAGAAGAAGTGGAAATCAGAAACAGAGCAGAGTCTTTGATTTACGAAACCGAGAAATCCCTCAAGGAGCTTGAAGGCAAGATTTCCGAGGACGAAAAGACGCAGATCACCGATGCGAAGGATCAGCTTCAGGCAGTTCTGAACAACGGCACGGTAGACCAGATTAAAGAAAAGACGGAAGCTCTGACCGAGAAATTCCACATCATCTCCACAAAGCTCTATGAACAGGCTCAGCAGGCGCAGGCTGCAGGCGCAGCAGGCATGGGCGGTGCAGGTGCCGACATGGGAGCAGGAGCTCAGGACGCAGGCGCTCAGGCGGCCCCGGCGGATGACAATGTAGTTGACGCAGATTACACAGTTGTTGATGACGACAATAAATAAGAGAGAAATAACTCGCTAACCCGTTGCCGGAGCAGAAATTGCTTCGGCGTTTCGGGTATAACGAGAAGAAATAAAATAGCAAGAGAGGTTTATTATGGCAGAAAAACGCGATTATTACGAGGTGCTTGGCTTGCAGGAGGGAGCCAGCGAGGATGAGATAAAAAAAGCCTTCCGAAAGATGGCAATGAAATATCATCCCGACAAGAATCCCGGAAACAAGGAAGCAGAAGAAAAATTCAAAGAAGTCAACGAAGCATACAGCGTTCTGTCCGACCCCGACAAAAAGAGTAAATATGACAGATTCGGTCATGCGGGAGTTGACCCAAACGGCATGGGAGGCGCAGGATTTGGCGGCTTCGGCGGCGCGGGCGGTTTCGGTGGCTTTGAAGATATATTCGATATGTTTGGAAGTGCTTTCGGCGGCGGTTTTGGAGGCGGTCAGCAGAGAAGAAGCAACCAGCCGAGAAAGGGCAGAGATATTCAGAGGGCAATTACCATTACCTTTGAGGAAGCTGCCTTTGGCACCAGCAAGAAGATAGAGCTTAACAAGTTCGTACAGTGTCCGACCTGCAAGGGTGAGGGCGCAAAACCGGGAACAACGAAGAAAACCTGCCCGAAATGCGGCGGCAGCGGGCAGATAAGCCAGGCTCAGAGAACGCCTTTTGGACAGTTCCAGACCGTTACCACCTGCGACCAGTGCGGCGGCAGCGGCAAGATAATTGAAGAACCTTGTCCGGACTGCAAGGGACAGGGCAAAGTCAAAAAGAATGTCACGATTTCCGTTGATATTCCTGCGGGAGTGGACAACGAAAGCGTAATTCCTATCAGAGGACAGGGAGAGCCGGGGATAAACGGCGGCCCTGCGGGAGATCTTTACATCGTGCTGAATGTAAAACCACATAATGTGTTCAAACGCAGCGGCGCAGACCTTTACCTGGAAATCCCGATTACCTTTGAGCAGGCGGCTCTGGGGGCGGAAATCATCGTTCCGACCCTTGAGGGCAAGGTTTCCTACAAGGTTCCTGCAGGGACCCAGCCGGGAACCACCTTCAGGCTCAGAGAAAAGGGCGTAAAATATCTCAAACGGGAGGCAAAAGGCGACCTTTATGTAAAGGTTAACCTTGAGGTTCCTACAAAACTCAGCCATAAACAGAAGAAAGCAATCGAAGACATGGGCAAGGAGCTTACGGAGGATTGCTATCAGAAAAAGACAAGCTTCAAAGAAAAATTCAAAGATTTGTTCAGTTAATGGTGGAGTAGCAGAGTAAATGTTAGCAAACAATTTTTTAGTGGCAGCGCAGGCAGTGCTGCCCATTTTCATAATCATGGGTGTCGGAATCCTGATAAGACATTTCGGCATCGTAAACGAAGCAGAGGTTAAGAAGATAAACAAACTCAATTTTGTGGTTTTCTTTCCGGTGCTGATGTTTGCAAATCTTTACGGCAAGGACATAAGCCAGGCGGTGGACGCAAGGCTGATGATTTTCGGCGTTGCAGCGGTGCTGGCAATCTATGCCCTTACCGTTTTTGCGGTGATGCATATTACAAAGGAGCCAAAGACCCGGGGAGCCATGATACAGGCGATTTATCGGAGCAATTTCGTCATCATGGGGATTCCCATCGTAGAAAATATTTTCGGAAGCGAAAACCTTGCTCTGACTGCGGTTATGGTGACGGTGATTGTCCCGCTTTACAATGTGCTGGCGGTTATCACTCTGGAAGTTTTTCGCGGGGGAAAGCCCGATGGGAAGCATATAATAAAGCAGCTGGCAAAGAATCCTTTGATTCTGGGAGCCTTGGCGGGAATTTTAGCCGTGGTTACGGGGCTGAAGCTGCCGGAAACCTTGGAAAATGTGGTGTCTTCCATGTCGGGAGTCGCTACGCCTCTTGCATTACTTACCCTGGGAGCGTTTTTCGACATTCGCAGCGCCCTGAGACGGGAAAAGGAAATCCTCATCTGCGTGGTAGGAAGACTGATCGTGGTTCCGGCAATCGGACTTGCGGCGGGAATCCTCCTAGGATTTCGGGGCATTGCCATGGTAACGCTGATTGCGATTTTTGCATCGCCTGCCGCCGTTTCCTCCTTTCCCATGGCACAGGAAATGGACAGCGATTACGAGCTGGCGGGGGACGCGGTGGTTTTCTCCTCGGGAGCGGCGTGTTTTACCATGTTTTTTTGGATTTTTGCCCTAAAAAGTATGGGAATGTTCTAAGAATCTGTGCTACAATAGTTATAACCGATATGTATCGAGTTAAATATATAAATCGTGTATCAATTGTGATGGAGGAAAATCATGAAATTGCCTTTTAAGACAAAACTATCCTACGGAATCGGCGGAACCTGCGACAACGCTCTTTATACGCTGGCAGGAACCTATCTCCTGTTGTTTTTGACAACGGTGGCAGGGATAAGCCCTGCGGCGGCGGGGGCGATCTGCGCGGCAGGCTCCGTGTGGGAGGCGCTGTGTGCACCGATTGTGGGCTTCGAGTCGGATCATGCGATTACCCGCTACGGAAAGCGCAAGCCTTTCCTTTTGGGAGCTTCCATTCCGGTTATCTTTGTGACGGGGCTTTTGTTCACGGCTATTGACGCTTCGCCGACAGTCAAAATCATTTATTACCTTGTGATGGTGCTTGCCTACTGGACTTGTTTCTCATCATTTTTCGTGCCGTACCTTACATGGGGTTCGGAACTTACCGACGACTATAACGAGCGGACGGTGCTTCGTTCCTTCTCCTACATATTCAACCAGGTGGGTATGTGCGTGGGAATGGTTTTGCCGCCGATTCTGGTGGACATATGCGCAAGAAAGGGCGCGAGCCTTTCCCATTCCTGGTCGCTGGTAGGCTTTGTGGTAGGAATTTGCGGTGCCGCGGCGCTGATTATCTGCGCTACCTCTATAAAAAACGACGATGTGAAGAATTTTGTAAAGCCGAAAAAGCAGCGGGAAAATATTCTCGCGGCATACAAGGCGATGTTTGCTGAATACTGGGAACTCATCAAGATGAAGCCGGTGCAGATCATCATCGGCGCCAGCCTTGCCTATCTGATTGCAAACATCACCTTTTCCTCTGACCGAGTGTTCTTTATGACCTTTAACATGGGGCTTAGCGAAAAGCAAATTTCCGTGACCCTGATGCTGATAACCCTCGCGGGGGTTGCAACGGTGCCCTTTATCACAAAATTGGGCGCAAAGCTGGACAAAAAAGATCTGTTCAAATATGTCATGGCAGGCTGTGGAATCCTGATGATTGCCACAAAGATTATCGGCGTGGACTCCTATCCCATGCTGATTCTGGTCTGTCTGCTATACGCGGCGGCAAACGCCACCTATTGGCAGCTGATGCCATCGATGATTTACGATGTCTGCGAGGTGGAGGAGCTTCTCTCTGGGAAAAAGCATTCCGGGGCGGTGGTTTCCCTGCAGGCACTTTCGGAGTCCCTTTCCATTGCAGTGGGGCTGCAAATGCTGGGAATCATCTTGGAGCTTGCGGGATTTAACAGCGAGCTGCCTGTTCAGACACCGATGGCTCTGGATTGGGTGGAAAACGCCTTTGTGGTGATTCCGGGGGCGGCAATGGTCGTTGTTGCGCTAATCATACGCAAATCTAACCTCACAAAGGAAGTGTTCAACCGGGTGAAGGAAGCCTTGGCGAAGCGAAACGCCGGTGAAGAAGTGGACATAAAAGAATTTGAAGAAATTTTTGAATAAAAATCTAAAAAATGCATGGCTGAAACAAACAAAATCTGCAAATCTGAAAATCTGCAAAAAGGAGGCGGCGGCACATGGAAGTTGTAATTATTACGGGTTTGTCCGGGGCAGGAAAGACCAAGGCGGCGGACTGGTTCGAGGACAAGGGCTATTACTGCATAGACAATATGCCCCCTGCCCTCATTAAAAATTTCATAGACCTTAGCCTTACGGGGGAGAAAAATATCAAAAAAGCGGCATTCGTCATCGATGTGCGGGGCGGCAGCTTTTTCGGTGACCTGAAAGCGAGCATCGCCACCCTTGAAAGGGACGAAAATGTGGACTTCAAGATTTTGTTCATCGAAGCCTCAAACGAAGCCCTCATCAGGCGTTACAACGAGAGCCGAAGAACCCATCCTCTTTCCGCGGCGGCGATAACTGCGGAGGTCATCGAGGAAGAACGGCAAAAATTAGCGGATCTGAGAGCCAATGCCACCTATATCATCGATACCACATCCCTAAAGGTTGCGGAGATGAATGCGGAGCTGGACAGGCTGTTTACGAAGGGTGAGGCAAGCGACTCCTTCACACTGAATTTCATGTCCTTTGGCTACAAGCACGGGGTTCCGCCGGAGGCCGACTGGACGCTGGATGTGCGCTTTATCCCGAATCCTTACTATGTTGCCAGTCTGAAACCCCTTACGGGCAACAACAAGAAAGTTTCCCAGTATGTGCTGAAGCAGGATATCACAAAGGAATTTATAAACCGGCTCGTGGAGATTATCAAGCGGCTGATTCCCTTCTATATCAAGGAAGGAAAGTACAGCCTGACCGTAGCCCTGGGCTGCACCGGAGGGCATCATCGCTCTGTTGCGGTGGCAAACGAGGTTTACCGGATTTTTTCCGAAGAGGGCAGACGAGTCACCCTGGAACATCGGGATTTATAAATTTTGCCAGAAGTTTTGGCAAAATCCCCGTCAAAAATTTTGTCAAAAAATCGTCAAAAAATCCACGAGGGTCGGGGTTTGATACTTGAATATAACTTGTGGTGATGATATAATATTCTTGAGGTGCGAAAAGATCGCCGTTATTAGTAATTATTTTGTTTGAAAAAATGAAATAAAAGGAGATTGATGAAAATGGACAAATTGATTATCAGCGCATGTATTTGCGGCGCAGAAGTAACAAAGGAAAACAATCCGGCTGTTCCTTACACGGTAGAGGAAGTTGTTAGAGAAGCAAAATCTGCTTATGATGCAGGTGCGGCTCTGATTCACCTTCATGTTAGATGGGACGACGGTACTCCGACTCAGGACAAGGGCAGATTCCAGGAAATGGTTGATGCCATCAGAAAAGAATGCCCGGATGTTATTATTCAGCCGTCCACAGGCGGAGCAGTTGGTATGACTGACCTGGAAAGATTACAGTCAACAGAAATCACTCCGACCCCTGAGATGGCAACCCTTGACTGCGGTACCTGCAACTTCGGCGGTGACGAAATCTTTATCAATACAGACAATACCATCGCTAACTTCGGCGACATCATGCAGGAAAGAGGCATCAAGCCTGAATGCGAAGTATTCGACAAGGGCATGATCGACCTTGCGCTCAAGGCAGCGAAGAAAGGTCATATCCAGTATCCAATTCACTTCGACTTCGTACTGGGCGTTCAGATGACCGCTACCGTTCGGGACCTGGTTATCATGGCAACTTCCATTCCTGCTGACTCCACTTGGACAGCAACCGGTATCGGCAAGAACGCATGGGGCATCGCGGCGGCTACCATTGCTATGGGCGGACACGTTCGTGTCGGTTTCGAAGACAATGTATATATGTCAAAGGGCGTACTTGCGAAGTCCAACGGTGAAATGGTAGAAAGAGTTGTTCAGATGGCAAAACTCCTCAACAGAGAGGTTGCAACTCCTGCCGAAGCAAGAGAGATCCTCGGACTTGCACCGCTGAAATAGGAAAGCGAAATACATAAACATAGAATATAAACGATGAAATAAGGAGCTGTCGCATCTACGGAAAACCGCCGGTGCGCGGCTCTTTTTTTGTTCTGTGTCAAATGTTGGGGCGAGAGCAAAGGGCTATATGCCGAATGTTGGGGCGAGAGCGAATAATTTTTTTCAGAAATAGGCAAGTTGAGTTAAAACTTAGGTGAAAATGCCCCTAACTTTTAACTATAAGTTTGATGAAAATTCCCTCGACCTGTGATACAATGTAAACAGAGATTGCCGTTTTTTTAGGAGGAATCAAATGTCTTTTGCATCGGATACGAAAAATGAATTAGCCAGAATCGAGCCGGGAAAGAAGTGCTGCGAGCTTGCGGAGATTTCGGGATTCCTTCGGGTGGCAGGCAGCATCGGACTTCAGGGACTGGGGAAATTCAACATCAGGATAACCACCGAAAATCCCGCGGTGGCACGGCATTATAAGAAACTCCTGCAGGATTATTTCGGCATCGAAACGAAGCTGGAAATCGGCGAGGGCAAGGCTGTGGGCAAGGCACGGGCCGGAAAGAAGTACGCCTACAGCATCACCATAGACTCCGAGAACCTCAGCGAGCAGATTTTGAGGGAAACCGGAATGCTCCTCATAAAAGAAGGCAACAACTATTTTTCCGACGGAATTTACGATGGGCTCATCCGTACAAAATGCTGCAAAAAAGCCTATCTTCGGGGGGTTTTCATGGGCGCGGGAACCATGAGCGATCCGGAAAAGGGCTACGATTTGGAGTTTGTGCTAAATTCCGAAACCATGGCAACAGATCTCCGAAAACTCATAAATTCCTTTGTGGACTTAAGCTGCAAGAGCATAAAGCGGGGCAAGCATTATGTGGTCTACATGAAAAAAGCGGATTACATCAGCGACACCCTTGCAATCATGGGTGCCAGCAACCAGGTCTTCGCCATGGAGGAAACCCGAATCAAAAAGGCAATGGTAAATTCCGCAAAGCGTAGCGTAAACTGCGACAATGCCAACATGGACAGGACAATCGAAGCCTCCCTCAGGCAAGCCGCCGCGATCCGAAAAATAGATGAAAAAATCGGTATCAATGCTCTGCCCGAAAAGCTGAGGGAAGTGGCAAGACTCAGACTGGAAAATCCGGACATATCCATAATGGCTCTCGGAGAACTCTGCGATCCGCCTCTCAAAAAATCCGGAATCAACAACCGAATAAAAAAGATAGAAGAAACAGCCGCAAAATTGTAATAGATTCTGCGGCTTTTCTTGACTGGTACAATGTGCCGACAAAATTCTTGAATTCGTGCAAAATATAATAAATAAAAATCTTGAATTCGTGCAAAAACTGATTGATAAAAACCTTGATTTTGTGTTATAATACCCTTATAAAAAGTTTCGCAGTAACTTCATAGGGAGGCAGGAACGGTGAAAAGAAAGATTTATGAAGATATTTTGAACTGGAAAAATAACAGCGCAGGGCAGACGGCATTGCTGATTGACGGAGCACGGAGGGTCGGCAAAAGTTATATTGTAAAGGAGTTTGCAACTTGCGAATACAAAAGCTATATACTGATAGACTTCAATCGCGTTCCCAAAGAGGTTACGGATTTGTTCGACAACTACTTGAACGACCTTGACACCTTATTTATGTATCTTGCGGGATTTTACAACACCAAGCTGTATGAACGGGAAACGCTGATTATCCTTGATGAAGTGCAGCTTTATCCCAAGGCAAGAGCCGCAATCAAGTATCTTGTGGAGGACGGGCGATATGATTACATCGAAACGGGTTCTTTGATGTCGATCAAAAAAAATGTCAAGGACATTGTGATTCCCTCCGAGGAAGAGCATTTGAAAATGTATCCTCTTGATTTTGAAGAATTTCTATGGGCACTTCACAATGAAACCCTGATGCCGATCATACGGAATTGCTGCGAAAAAAGGAAACCCGTGGGTCAGGCACTCCACCGCAAGGCAATGGACTATTTTAGACAGTACATGATTGTGGGAGGTATGCCGCAGGCCGTTGCAAGATATGTGGAAACACACGATTTTGACAGCGTTGACAGAGTGAAACGGGGGATACTCGACTTGTATAGGGCAGACATTGTTAAGCATGCTGCAGGATATGAGATGAAAGTGGCGCAAATTTTTGATGATATCCCTGCGCAGCTTCAAAAGCATGATAAAAAATTTAAGCTGTCATCGCTAAAAAAAGAAGCGCGGTTTCGTGACTATGACGATGCGCTGTTTTGGCTGTCTGACGCCATGATTACAAATGTTTGCTACAATTCCACCGCACCGAGCATCGGGCTTAAACTAAACATGGACAGAATGACGCTGAAATGCTATATGGCGGATACAGGACTGCTTATCAGCCAGGCCTTCGACGAAAACGGAATTGTAAGCGAGGAAATTTACAAGAAACTATTGTTTGATAAACTTGAGTTCAACAAGGGCATGATCGTGGAGAACATTGTGGCGCAAATGCTGACGGCTGCTGGACATAAACTCTATTTTTATGCCAATTCCTCTCGCGAAGATGTAACGGAGCGAATGGAGATTGATTTCCTGATTGCAAAGAGCAAAACAAGCAGCCGCCATAACATTTCGCCAATCGAAGTGAAATCCGGCAAGAATTATACGCTGACATCTTTGAAAAAATTTATGAGCAAGTATGCAGAGCAAACCTATACGCCATATATTTTGCATACAGGCGATTTGAAAGAAGAAAACGGAATCGTCTATCTGCCGCTTTATATGACACCGCTGCTGTGAAATGCGCAAACGGTTCTTGCTTTTTCGACAATTTTTGCGTATAATTTAATTAAGATAGTTGGCAAGGAGCGCGACGCGATGGGAAAATCTTTTAGCAGAGCAACAGTTACGGCAGATTCAAAACCATTTCTTACGGAGTCAAAGTGTGATTTTGTAGGGAATGGTTTTTTGTATACCTTAAAAATGACAAGGAATGCGAGAGGAGGTAGGAAAATGACTTGTCCTAGATGTGGAACGATAACCGATCATTTGCCATGTCTGGAATGCGGATTTCCGGAGGTATTCTATAAGCTAAGGTATAAAAACATAAGGTATTCACGCATGGCAAATAGGAGGTCAGTATGAAAC
>CAVGEP010000029.1:0-13263 GCA_963628105.1 Alistipes communis | reverse complement strand
GCATGAATTCTTTCCATTCGTTGTTCTTCCCTTAATCTAATATATTACCAAATTATTTATTTTTTATATCTGTCTTTTGTCCGGTTCTTCAAAAGCCAAAAGAGGACTTGAAAGTCCCCTCTTTGGCTTATATTCAGTTCAAACGAACTATATATCTTAGTATTCCTCGTTGATTAATTCGATACCGTCGATTCTCAGGTCGAAGTTCGGAGCCGACTTGTAGTAGGATTCGTGATAATATCCGTCGAAGATTGCGTTGTAGTCAGCTTCTCCCTGGAAGTCGCCGTCCATATCCACAAGGCCCTCTGCCGGAGTCTTGCCGTCAACGGTGAACTTGCTCGTGTCGAATACCTGAAGGCTTCCGTCTGCAAGGGCTGCCTCAACCTCAGCGAGCTTGTCCGCAGTTCCTTCTGCCGCAACGCTCTCGTTCAGAGTTGTGAGGGCTACGTCACCATCCTTGTAACCGTGCTGCTTGTAGTCCTGCTCAACGGTTCCGCCGTTTACGATCGTCTCGATCACATACACGAAGTAGTTTGTCCAGTCAATTCTGGAGGAAATGATGGAAGCCTCCGGAGCAACATCTGTCATGTCAAGGTTGTAGCCAACGTGGTACACACCGTTTGACTGAGCGGTGGTCGCCGGAGTCGTGGAGTCGGAGTGCTGAGAAATCAGTACGGCGCCTCTGTCGATCAAATCCTGAGCAGTCGCTGCTTCCATGGTTGGGTCTCCCCAGGAACCGATGAATTCAACTTTCATAGTCACGCTCGGGCAAACGCTCTTTGCGCCAAGGTAGAATGCCGTATATCCGGAGATAACCTCTGCGAATGTGTAAGCGCCTACATAACCGATAACCGCTTCATTTTCCTTGATCTCTCCGTTGTCAATCATTTCCTGAAGCTTCATGCCTGCCGCAACGCCTGCAAGATATCTTCCTTCATAAACGCTCGGGAAAGCGTTTACGGTATTGTCCAAAGTGTCTCTCTGAGAAGCCTCGTTTGTGAGAGCCGCGAAAACGGTGTCCGGATAATCAGCGGCAACCGTAAGCATTGCCGGTTCCATTCCGTAGGAGTTGTTGAATACCGCGATGCAACCCATTTCTGCAAGCTCGCTGTTGTCCGTTGCAACCGGGTCGCCTTCCGGATGGTTATATGTGTAAGTCCATTCGATGTTGATTCCTTTTTCCGCAAGGATCTCTTTTGCCGCGTCAGCCGCGTTGTAGAAGTTTCTGTCGTATGCGGCGTTTTCATCACCGATGCAAACCATACCTACTTTGTAAACTTCATCGCTCGCTTCGCTTTCGCTGCTTCCGCAAGCTGCAAGCGAGAAGATCATTACCATTGCCAGTAATACGCTTAAAACTTTTTTCATTTTCGGTCGTCTCCTTTTAATCTTTTAATTCTCTCTGTCTTTTTAGAAATCTTTTCCCGTGTCGCAAAATTTCCTTTTGTAGCTAAATTATAGTCCTGTAAAATTCGTAAAACAAGAGCAAATCCGAATATTTCTTTACTTTTCTTCTAATAAAAAAGTCAACGTTCGGCATATTCCGAACATTGACTCGTTATTTGTTCTATTTAATTCGTGCCAGTCGAACCTCGGCTAAATCTTATGCAAGACCTTGCCTTGTATTAGGCCACGCGCTCCGTCCGTATAAACTTATGCTCTTATGCGAAGGTGATCTCTCCGTTTTCCAGGTGAGAAACAGATGCCAGGGTTTCCACTCTGTAGCCCTGTTTTTCAAGCTGCTCTTTGCCGCCTTGGAAATCCTTGCTTATTACGATCCCCACGCCTGCGACCTTTGCTCCGGCCTCTTCAATTATCTTGCAAAGGGCAAGGGATGCCTCGCCATGGGCCAGAAAGTCGTCGATGATAAGCACATTCTCTCCTTCTTTGAGGTGCTTCTTTGAAACCCGTAGCAGGTTGTTTGTCTGCTTTGTGAAGGAAAATGCCTCCGCAGTATAGCAGTCCTCAGTCATGGTGTTCGGAGCCGCTTTTTTGGCGAAAACCACCGGGGCGAAGTCGAAATACCGCGCCGCAGACACCGCAATGGCGATGCCGCTTGCCTCCACGGTGAGGATTTTGTCTACCTTGACTCCCGCAAAGCGCCTGCCGAATTCCGCTCCGATTTCGTCCATAAATTTCGAATCGATTTTGTGGTTGATGAAGCCGTCCACATTGATCCTGTCAGAGCCTATCGCCACGCCCTCGTTTTTTATTCTTTCTTTTAGTGCTTCCATTTGTGCTCCTCTTATATTCCCCGTTTTCTTGATTTTACTATTCTGCCGATATATTCTGCCGAGCTGCTTCCGCGGCCTATTCTGCCGGTTCTTCGCAGGTTTTCATGGCTTCCAGAGTCTCGGAAAGGAGCTCGTCAAGCTCCCAGCCCAGCATCTGGGCGCCCTTCTTTATGACCTCTCTGTCGCAGCCTGCCGCAAAATGCTTGTCCTTGAATTTTTTCTTCAGGGATTTTAGCTCCATGTCCTGCACGCTCTTTGATGGGCGCATAAGAGCAGCCGCCCCGATAAGCCCCGTAAGCTCGTCGCAGGCAAAAAGCACCTTTTCCATCTCGTGCTCGGGCTCCACATCCGCGCAAAGTCCATAACCGTGGGAAACGATGGCATGGATCATATCCTCGCTGATTCCCGCTTCTCGGAGAAGCTCCGGAGCCTTCTTGCAATGCTCCTCCGGCCACATTTCAAAGTCGATATCGTGCAAGAGTCCTACGATTGCCCAGAACTCCTCTTCATCGCCGTAGCCAAGCTTTTTTGCGAAATACTGCATGGCCCCTTCCACCATTCTGCCGTGGTGCAGGTGAAAATCTTCCTTATTATACTTCTTTAACAGCTCGTAAGCCTCATCCCGTGTTATCATCAGTTTCTACCTCCCTTATCGCATCAGACCTATGACTTAAATCTGCTTTTATTTTTCTTTTCTCTTTAAATTTTTAAATAATTTCCTCTATTCTAACAAAAATTGTATGCCGTTTCAAGAGGAAAGCGAATTTTGCGATAAAAATGCGGCTCATGGCGGCGCGAGGCAGCAAAGCCGCAGGAAAGCTGCAGCAAAAAACGAATATGCGAGGCGCAAAATCTGCGTCCGCATATCCGTTCTCGCAATTAAATGTACTTCCTATATTTTTCTAGGACGAATTTTGGGTACGCCCGCATCGGGCGATTTTTATAATATCCGTTTCCGGCTATTAACGATATGTTTTATGATTTTTTATGAAACTGCGCCTTTTCCTCGCCGATAAACAAGGGCGTCCCGAAGTTTCAGCGGGTCGAGGCTTTGTTTCTTTTCTATCAGCTCGAACTGCTGACCCGGCTGCATAAAAGGCTTGATAACATCTGCCAGCATCGGGAACAGGCTCAGCTTGCTGCCATAAAAGTCCACCGCAAACATGAGGTGCGGGATTTTCTCGCTTTCGCCCTGCGCCAGCAATATCCATGCCGCATTTACGCCGATCTGAGAGCCGAAGAAATTCACAACCGCTTCTTTTAGCCCTTTCGGCAGATTCTTTGCCGGGCAGAGGACGGTCTTGCCCTCGTGGTCGTGCCTTGTTACGGTCATTCCTTTTGTTTCGGAATCATATTCGCTCATTGCCTGCCTGTTCACAAGAATATTTCGTTCGAAGGGCTCTATAACCACTCCGCAAATTTCGTCCGGCAGGTCGATAAAAATATTTCGAAGCTTCGGGAAGGCAAATTCCACCAATTCGTTTTCGGGGAAATCTCCTATACGCGAGCCTCTGGAGAAAAATGCCGGCACAAACTGCTGCCCGTTTGCATTCACGAGCATGCGCAGCACGATCTGGCCGTCGCCGTTTTTTGCGCACGGGATGAAGAGGCTCAGGCCCTGAAGCGCCCTATAAAATGTCTTGTTTCTGTGTTCCGTCTTTTCCATCTTTTCCATAGTTATATCATCTCTCTTTTTTTCTATTTGTAAATAATAAAAAAACCGTAGCCCAATTGAAATACCTCAATTAAGCTACAGTCCGTTTGCACTGCGCTATTTCTCGCCAGCGTTCGTCCGACGCTGCGAATTTCTCAACCTATGCATGTCTCCTGACTCAGCTATCAACACCTCGCTTGCCTTCCCAACGAAAATTCCGTTCGTCAGTGGCGTCCAAAGCAAGGCTCCCTCAATACAGTGGCGGGACCGCGCAGGACTCTAACCTGCTTCCATCTTAGCTTCATTCCCAAAGCCCGTGCCTGACGCGGCCTTGCGGATGAAGAACATAAGTATTATTAAATTTTCTCTACTTGCTATCATTTTAACACGGCCTTTTATGAATTTCAATATATATTTCGAAAATATTTTTGCTATATTTTTGCTTTCCTTATAGCGGCGCACTTTTTTTTCGGCGGCGGTTGTGATAGAATATATCCTATGATTACGAAAGAAAAACTTTTTATCGCCACCTTTTCAAAGGATGCGGTAAGCCTCGCCCGGGACTTCGGCGTGGGGCTTGAGATCAACCACACCTGCATCTCACAGGCTCTTGACGAGGAAAATCGCAAGAAGCTTCTGGAAAGTATCCGGCGCGACGCAAAACTTGCAAATATCGAGGATTCCTCGCATCTTTTTCTCCACGGACCGTTTACGGAGATTCACCCCTCTGCCATCGACCACCTTGCGCGGGAGTTTGCCATGAGACGGCTGAACGAGGCCTATGAGGTCGCTTCGGCGCTTCGGATAAATCGCATGGTGGTGCACACGGGCTGGCTTCCCTTTATCTATTTTAAGGAATGGTATGCAAAAAAGGGCGGCCAGTTTTGGGAAAAATTCATGCACGATAAGCCCGCAGGCTTTACCATCTATATAGAAAACGTGCTGGAGGACGAGCCATATATGCTGCTGGATCTGATGAAAAACATCGAAAATCCGGCGATACGCATCTGCCTTGATGTGGGGCACGCGAATGCGATGACCTCCGCGGAAATCCCGGTAGAAAAGTGGATCGAGGTTCTTTCGCCATATATCGGGCACTTTCATCTTCACAATAATGACGGCACTGGCGACAGCCACGGCGCCTTTGAGGATGGCAGTATGGATATGATGAGTATTTTGGGACATATAGATGACTTCTGTGCGCCGGAAACCACCCTTACCATCGAGGCGCGGGACGCAAAAGCGTGCCTTGAATGGCTGGCAGCAAATAAAAATCTTGACGCTTAGAGGCCGGAAAAGAAATATACGCAGCCAGCAGGAAAATAAATAGGCCCCGCCGGCAGGAAAATAATACCGAATGTTACGCACAAAGCTAACACAAAGCTAAAAGGAGAGCTAAATAAAGGAGAGCTAAATATTATGGAAACAAAAGATTTTGGACAGCTCGATATGAGCCTTGCGGAGATACTGGACTCCATCGAGGAAATGGGAGATCTCAGCCGCGATGCGATGAGCCAGGCGAAGGCTCGTCAGGAGGTGCTGGCCAAGCCGACCGGCGCCCTCGGAAGGTTAGAGGACATATCAATTAGGCTTTCCGGAATTACCGGAAAATTAAAGAACGAAATGAAAAAGCAGGCCGTCGTCATATTTTCGGCAGACAACGGCGTCGTCGAGGAGGGCGTTGCCTCAGCGCCGCAGTCCGTTACGCTTTCTCAGACCATCAACTTCACCCGTCATCTGACCGGGGTAAGCTCCATGGCAAAATACTGGGGCATCGATCTTCTGGTCGTGGATGTGGGCGTAAGGATGGAAATCCCCCGGGCTCTGTATTCCGAAGAAATGACCGATCACCTCTGCGGGGACAACGGATGCCAAAAGGGGCTTAGCGCGAAGATCGTAAATCGCCGCATCGCAAATGGCACGAAGAATCTTGCAAAGGAGCCTGCCATGAGCCGGCAAGAGGCTTTGCGGGCAATTCTTACCGGAATAGAAGCCGTAGAGGCGATCAAGCGCTGCGGATATGATATCTTCGGCGTAGGAGAAATGGGAATCGGAAATACCACCACCAGCGCGTGCGTGCTCGCCGCTCTCTGTAGCAGATCCGGCGCCGATGTTGTCGGACGAGGCGGCGGGCTCGGCGATGAGGGCCTCGCAAAAAAGATCCGCATCGTGGATGATGCGAGCAAAAAGCTGAAGGGAGGGCCGGTTCTTGATATTCTGGCTTCGGCAGGCGGCTTCGATATATGCGCCATGACAGGAGCGTTCCTCGGCGCGGCGTATTACAAGATGCCGGTAGTTATTGACGGATATATCTCGGCGGTAGCGGCTCTTGCGGCATCCCGACTCGCTCCGAAGGCCTCAGGATATATGTTCGGCTCCCATCAATCGAAGGAACCGGGATACTTGATTGCAATGGAGGCCCTTGGCATCGAGCCATATTTTAACCTGGGGATGCGGCTCGGAGAAGGCAGCGGCTGCCCTATCAGTTTCAAGATCATTGAAACGGCCTGCGCGGCGATGAACGGCATGGCAACCTTTGATGAGGGAGCGATCGATGCAGATTATCTGCAAGAGGGCAAGAAAGGAAATTTCTTCTGATGAATATCTTTATCAGCGGCGGCGCGAAGAATGGCAAGTCCTATCACGCTCAGGAGCTTGCGCGGATCATGGCACGTGATGCCGGCCTTCCGATGTATTATCTTGCGACCATGATCCCCCGAGATGAAGAGGATCTGGCGCGGATACGCAGGCATCTTGCGGAGCGCGATGGCTGGGGATTTGAAACCATCGAGCAGGGTCTTGACATTTGCGGTGCGCTAACCAGCCGGACGGTTTCCGGGCGCGAGGTGGATCCCGGCGGCGTATTTCTCCTTGACAGCGTGACGGCGCTTTTGTCAAATGAGATGTTTAGAGATGACGGGAGCGTTGATTTCGCTGCGCCCGAAAGGCTCTCTAATGAGCTTGAGCGCTTTGCTCTTGCGACAGGCAATTCCGTCTTCGTTTCGGATTATATCTACTCGGACAGCTTCGCTTTTGACGATTTTACCGAGCCATACCGGCGGGGGCTTGCCCTGCTTGACAGAACCCTCGCCCGTGTCTGCGGACAGGTTATAGAAGTAGCTTATGGCTTCAAATATCATTATAAATAGGAAAAATTACTTTCGGAAAGGAGACTGCCCGCATTCCTGCGGTCAGGATAATATATATGAAATACTTTACAGGTTTTATGATGGCCTGGGGCAATTTTTGCTCTCTGCCCTGCCCGTCGAAGCGCTGGGATCAAAATTATCAGGCTCTCATGCTGGGCTTCTTGCCGCTGGTGGGGCTTATCATCGGAATAATATGGGCGGCGGTTTATTTTGCCCTGGTTTACTTCGGCTTTCCATTCTTTGTGGTGAGCTTTCTGATTACGCTTTTGCCGTTTGCGCTGTGCGGGTTCATGCACATGGACGGGTTTATGGACTGCTGCGATGCCATTATGTCAAGGCGGCCGCTCGCGGACAGGCAGAGGATCCTCAAGGACAGCAACACAGGAGCCTTCGCGGTGGTCAGCATGATTTTCTTCGTGCTGGGATATTTTTGTTTCCTGTCCACGGCGGTAACCACGGGAGTCGATTTTGTCAACATGGTTATGATCGTGGTTATGAGCCGCGCCGTTTCGGGGCTGCACGTGCTGATTGCAAAACCCATGGCTCAGAGCCAGTATGCGAATATGAAAGATGGGTCTTCGGATGCTGCTTCTGAGGTCGTTCCTGAGGCGTTTGAGGAGGCCGCTTCAGGTGCCGGATCTGAGGTCGATCCAGAGGCCTTTGAGGATGTCGCTTCGGAGGATTTGGAAGTTGAGGCGGCGGAAGGCGCGGCTGAGGCTGCCGTGATTGCGGCTGTCGCGGTTGAAACTGCCGAAGTCGAGACAGCCGCCCTTGCAACAGCTACAACTGAAGCTGCTGCAAGCGAGAAGGCCAGCGCGAAAAGCGGGATTATGCTCCTAATCGTGCTGCTTCTCATAATCACGGCAGCCGCATTTTTCTGCTCAAGCCTTCCCCTTGCGACCCTTATCGTCTCGATCTTAACGGCGCTGGGAAGCCTTGTTTCCATTCAATATGCGAAGAAGAATCTCGGCGGCATGAGCGGCGATATCGCGGGCTACGGAATACTTTGGGGCGAGCTTATGGGCGTGTTTGCGCTGGTGCTTTGCTGAGCAGGGAGGAATCGAGAATATGATTTTGATTTTTGGAGGCGCATACCAAGGCAAGCTTGAATATGCAAAAGAGCATTGGGATTTTGGCGATGATGATGTTTTTTTCTGTGATGAGGACCTGGCCATTGACCTTTCGAAAAAGGTCATATGCGGACTTGAAAAATTCGTTTATGCATGTGTTTTGGAGGGTGTAGAGGCAAAGGATGTCCTAAAATCATATGATGGCGAATATCCCCTTGACGAAAAGATTTGGATCGTGGACGATATTTCGCAGGGCGTTGTTCCCATCGACCCTTCCAGGCGCGCCTGGCGCGAAAGCGTGGGTAGGACGCTGCTTTGGCTGGGCAAGGAATCGGACGAGGTTCACCGCGTGTTCTGCGGACTGGGCCAGCGCCTGAAATAGCTAGAAAAGGAGAAAATTTATGGGTTCATACATGTATTTTATACGCCACGGGATCACCGAGGGCAATCAGAAAAACTGGTATTATGGGCAGATGGATATTCCGCTTGCGCCGGAGGGATTTGCCCTCATAAAAAAGCTTGCAGGTGATGGGATTTACCCTTCTGCAGAGGGGGCGGACTGCTACACCTCCGGGCTCTTGCGCACGGAACAGACCTTTGCTACTATCTATGGCGATACGCCTCACGAGGCGCTTCCTAAGCTGCAAGAAATGAATTTTGGCGCCTGGGAAGGCATGAGCTTTGCGGAAATCGAAGCTGCGGACACATACCGCGATGAGTTCAACCAGTGGATGAGCATGGGCGGCGATGAGATTTTGTTTAACTTTCCGGAAGGCGAATCCGTAAAGGACTTCCACGCCAGGATCCGCGAAGGCGCCGATGAGCTGATAGGGCGCCACCGCCTCAAAGAGCTTTCTTGCCGCCACAATGGCAAGGACGCGGTCTCGATTCTCGTCTGCCACGGCGGAGTCATAGCCGCGATAATGGAGACTTTTTTCCCCGGCGAGAGGGAAAGCTTCTGGGCATGGATTCCGGAGCCCGGACACGGATATGAGGTAAAACTCGAAAATGGCAAGGCCTCCGCGCGCAGGGAGTTTTAGCGGCAAGATAAATCAGCCGGCTGCGCCCTTTCGGGTTCGAATCGGGGTCATAGGCACCAAAAGAAAGAGGATACCGAAAGGTATCCTCTCCTTTTAGATTTTGCCAGCAAGTCGCTTTTCAATGTCTGAGGCGCTGTATAGCACATTTGTAATAACAACCTTCTCTTCGCGTATTTGATAAAATACCGTATAATTATCGATGAACGTTCTTCTGAGTTTATTTTTCTCTCCAAAATCGCCGTCCATTATGCGATTACGTTCAGGCATATATTCCAATCCTAAAATTTTATTTGCAATTCTGTTATACTGTCTCATCGCATTTTCTGGTGAAAGCAGTACATAGGCAATATGGTTATAAATTTCTTCCATTTCCGCTAACGCTTCTGCGGTAATTTCTACAAGATATTCCTTCATATCAATGACTCTCCCGGAATTCCTCAAAAGCTTTTGCTGCCGATCTTACATTGCCCTTGCTTCCCTCATCAATGCCTTTTTGCAATTTTTTGAGGAGCTCATCCTGCGACATGAGGTCCGCATTGACACTTTCCGGCGCCCTTGGCAATGTTACTGAAAATGGAATTCCGCCCACAAGCGAAATCTGATTCAGATACATATCAATCGCCGTAGACATTGGGATTCCAAGCTGGGATAAAACACTTTCCGCACGTTCTTTTACTACTGGATTTACTCTTAAATTCAAAGTTGCTGATTTTTCCATGCAAAACACCTCCTATTGCATATATTGTAACGCAAACGCCGTTACAATTCAAGCATTTTATACGGCTGCGCCCTTTCGGGTTCGAATCCCAATCATAGGCACCAAAACAAAGAGGATACCGAAAGGTATCCTCTTTGTTTTGGTGCGGTCGAAGGGATTCGAACCCCCATGGTTTCCCACACGGACCTGAACCGTGCGCGTCTGCCAATTCCGCCACGACCGCAAATATTCAAGTTCGGCGGGGCGAGCCTCGCCGAACATCTAATATTATACAACAGGTTTTGCGCAAATGCAATGAAAAGATTTGCAAAATAACTTATTTTTGCAGATTTTGTTTGGATACCCCGAAAAAGGCCTCCCAGGCGCGCGTGCCCGGGAGGCTTTGTGTCTTTACTTCAATTGCTATTCGGCTACGACCGATTTCCATTTGGACCAGTTGCCGTAGTATGTGAGCTTCTTGCCGTAGTCGTTATATACTTCTGTTACGGCGCGAACCTTGACATAATATTTGGAACCGCTTGTGAGGTTCTTGAGCGTGGTGGACTGCGTGTCGTAGCTATTTACGGCCGCGTCAACCTTCTTGGTGAGGTAGGTTCCGCTTGCGAAGCTCTTTGATCTTGAATATCTGACTTCGTATCTGGTTGCGCCCTCCTGCTTGTTCCAGCGAACCTTGACCTTGCTGTCTCCTGCGGTCCACGGCTTTTGAGTCAGGACTGCCCTGTTTGGATAAACCTTGATAACCGTGGAATATTCGGCAGGATTATATTTGGAATTTCCTGTCGTCTTGATGGTTATCTTGGCTCTTCCTGCCTTGAGCGGAGTCACAAGGCCGGTCGAAGAAACCGTTGCTACCGAGCTGTCGCTCGAAGTATAGGTGAAGCTTCCCTCTGTCGCGGACGGCGAGAGCTGGAATGCCTCTGAGGTCTTATACTTTTTATATGTTGAGCTTACGCCGGTGATAGTCTGATTCTTGCCCACGATGGTGAAGGTTGCACTGGTGCTCCCGCTATACTTGCCTGCGCCCGTAACCACAACCTTGTAGGTTCCCGGAGCGTAAGCGCTTGTAACGGTCGTTCCTGCAGCGTTTTGATATCTTACGGTATATTCGCTTGTGCTAAGCGTACTAGATCCGCTATAAACCCTTGTTACCTTAGGAAGAGTCACATTAGATCCTGTTGCGCTGATGCTTGTCTTATCCAAAACTACGTTATATGTGGAAATGTCATTTCCGGTTACCGTGAAGGTTATGGATGAGCTCCCGTACCAGCCGTTCTTGCCGGTCACGGTAAAGGTATATGTTCCTGCATCCTTGACCGAGGTCACGGTAGTTCCCGCCGCATTCTTGATGGTCAAATCGTAATCCGAGCCCTGAGTAAGAGTTGCGGAACCGTACTTAACCACAACCGTTTTTGGAATCGTATATCCCGTGTAAGCTGCGCTGGTCTTGTTATCCGCGAAGCTCAGCGTGCAATAGGAAATCGATGTCGAGTATACCGAATAATCCTTGCTATAGTATCCGGTCAGGTTCGTTCCCATGCCGCTCAGGGTTACGGTAACCTTCGTCTTGTTATAATTTGGCGTATATCTTAAGGTATAGTCCACATCCTTTGTGAAATATGTTCCGCCTGTTGTTCTAACCGATACGGATGGAGTTGATGTTGCGCTCGCAACCGTAACGGAGATATTTGCATCCTTCAGATTATATGCCGAAATCGTGAAAGTTCCTGCCCTCTGAACTCCGCCATACCTCCCCTTGCCTGTGATCACAATTGTGTATGCATAGGCATCCTTAGGGGATGTCGTGGTATATGTTTTTCCGTCCTTGGTATACTCATATGACACCGTATAATCCGTGCCCTTAACCAGGGTTCTTGTCGACTCTCCGCTCGGAGTCAGGGTCACCGTCAGATAGTCAGGATATTGAGCCGAGCCCGTGTACGTTTTGTTTGTATAAGAATAATTCGATGAGGTTACATTTGCAGCTGACACGTCGTAGCCGGTCTTCACAACGGAGAAAGATGCCGTGCGTGTCCCCGTGTAGTTACCTGTTCCCGTGATGGTCGCCGTGCGGCTTCCCGTTGTTGATGTGTCTATGCTTGTCAAGACATAATCGGTTCCTTGTTTGAGCGTTTCGCCGTCGCAGACTACTTTCACATCTGGGGTCTTCCCGGCTCCGATGTTATTTGCAGTCACGGTCGTGTTGCTCCCCGTGATGCTCTTTGGATTGATAACGTATGTCGCACTTTTCTCTCCGCAATAAGCATTGATCCCCTTGATAGTCACACTCGCGCTCGTGTTTGCGTTGATGTTACTTCCATACCCTGTTAGAACATAATCTGTTCCCTCTTTCAGAGAGGTTCCATTCGCCAACTTAAGATTGAACGCAGGCTTTTTATACTTTCCGTCGTATGTTAGCGTGTTTGTTTGCTGCAGGCTTGTTGTGTCCAGAGCATTGCCTGTCAAGTTTGTCTTAATATAAAAGTCTTTTGCGTAGTTGTCTACAACATTCTCACTTTTCCCAGTTGCTGTCACCCGAACTATTTTTCCCTGGCTCTCTACCGCAGGCCAGGTAGCGGTCAAATTCACGTCGTTATTGATTGACACGCCGTTCAGTTTCACATCATAGTAGTTTGTCAGTTGGCTATCGTCCACCTTGCTGGTCACCTTGGAGTCTTTTTCCTCGATGGTCACCCCGTTGCCCAGAGAAGCTTTTTTTATTGTGAAAGTTGCAGTCCCCCATTTAATTGTTGATTCAGCGTTGTCTCCACCTTGGCTTCCACTGGTCGTCACTTCTTTTGTCACTTTAATGGTATATGTCCCTGCTGCTTTAGGGTTTTCCGTTAAGGCGTCATTGTCTGTATTTTCACCACTATAATATTTCACACTATAGTCTGTAACAGAATCCCCCCCCCCTGTTTTTCTTTAACCGTAATACTCGGCGTCTGTGCAGTACCATTATAGGTATATGTTCCGGATACCGTCACTGTGTACGCCGCAGCAGTTTCTTCTTCTGTCTCCGCAAACGCCGTCGCAGCCGTTGCCGGAATCATACAAATCACCAAAGCCAAGCTAAGTAAAATTGCTAAAGTCTTTTTCATTGTACTTTTTTCTCCTTTTCATAATCTCAAATTTTGCCAAACGCGCACGCCGTCCGGCTCTATTTGTATTATATAATCTTTTGTTCCAACTAACAAGAGAAATTTCAAGAAACCTGCAAAATTTTTGAAATTTCTTGGCAGCCGGTTTGTGATGGCAAGGGTGATCTTTCCGACCGGCCCTGCTTGCGCGATGAAAACAGCATTGATGTGTTGATTTAACCGGTTAGTTGAAAACTCTACATATAAAATAGCCTCCCCGGGATAATTTTGTTTTGCCCCTGGGGAGGCTGTATTTTCGTT
>CAVGEP010000028.1:0-13644 GCA_963628105.1 Alistipes communis | reverse complement strand
CAACTATAAAACTGCCGTAGCTATATCCGAAAAGGTCCTCAAGAGAAATACCATCGCTAAACTGAAAGCCCACACCGTTTCCGAAGCACATCTTCATTATCGCCTCTGCGACGCCTCCGTAGGTAGGGGTATATGCGGCAAGGGCTTTGCCTCGTTTCGTAAGCCCATGCACGTGTTCGAACACAGCCTTTAGGGATTCCGGCTTCGGCAGTCCCTCTGCGTCCTGCTCCGGTCTTATCATCATCACCTTGTGTCCCGGCGCCTTAAATTCTCCGGAGATGATATTTTCAATGTTTTCGGTGGTAACCGCAAAGGAAACCAGCGTCGGCGGTACGTCGATATTCTCAAACGTGCCGCTCATGGAGTCCTTGCCGCCGATGGCCGCTATTTCCAGATCCTTCTGGGCTTTGAAGGCTCCCAACAGAGCCGCCAGAGGCTTCCCCCAGCGCCTGCCGTCCTTCTCGGGTTTTTCGAAGTATTCCTGAAAGGTCAGATACACATCCGCAAAGCCTGCTCCCGACGCAATGAGCTTCGAAACGGACTCTACCACCGCAAGATAAGCGCCGTGGTACGGGCTCTGCTCCGAAAGAAATGGATTGTATCCCCATGCCATCAGGGAACAGGTCTTCGTGTCTCCCTTTTCCCTTGCGATCTTGTGTACCATTGCCTGCACCGGAGTAAGCTGCTGTTTGCCTCCGAAAGGCATCAATACCGTCCCCGCTCCTATAGTCGAGTCGAAGCGCTCCGAAAGTCCCCGCTTAGAGCATATATTCAGATCCCCTGCGAGCTTTATAAGCTCCTCGGCAAAATCCCCTTTTCTTTCTTTTTTCTGATATTTTGGCGCCTCCGGTGTGATGCAGATATGCTTTTCGGCACCGTTGGAATCCAAGAATTCCCGGGAAAGGTCTACGATCCGTCTTCCGTTCCAGTCCATCACAAGCCGCGGTTCTTCCGTTACCCGGGCTACGATCGTGGCTTCGAGATTTTCTTCCGCCGCAAGCCGGCAGAAGTGGGTCGCGTCCTTTGCCTCTACCACAACTGCCATTCTTTCCTGGGATTCGCTTATGGCAAGCTCCGTTCCGTCAAGCCCCTCGTATTTCTTCGGTACCGCATTGAGGTCTATGGAAAGTCCCTCTGCCAATTCTCCTATGGCAACGGATACGCCTCCTGCGCCGAAGTCGTTGCAGCGCTTGATAAGCCTGGCGGCTTCGCCGTTTCGGAAGAGCCTCTGAAGCTTTCTTTCCTCCGGGGCGTTTCCCTTTTGCACCTCCGCGCCGCAGCTTTCCAGGGACTGCAGGTTATGGGATTTAGAAGAACCGGTAGCGCCTCCACAGCCGTCTCTGCCCGTCCTGCCCCCGAGAAGAATTACCACATCTCCCGGTTGCGGACGCTCCCTGCGGACATTCTCCGCTGGAGCCGCACCGATTACGGCGCCGATTTCCATGTGCTTGGCAACATAGCCCTCGTGGTAGAGCTCGTCCACCTGACCCGTTGCGAGGCCGATCTGATTTCCGTAGGAGGAATAGCCTGCCGCCGCTGTCGCCACCAGCTTTCTCTGAGGAATTTTTCCCGGCAAGGTGTCCTCCACCCTTTTCAGGGGATCCGCGGCTCCCGTTATACGCATCGCCGCATATACATAAGCCCGTCCCGAAAGGGGGTCGCGGATCGCACCGCCAACACAAGTAGCCGCGCCGCCAAAGGGCTCTATCTCCGTGGGATGATTGTGAGTCTCGTTCTTAAAGAGAAGCAGCCAGTCCTCCTCGCCTTTCTCCGTCTCTACCTTGATCTTAACGCTGCAAGCGTTGATTTCTTCCGATTCGTCCAGATTCTTCAGCTTTCCCTTTGCTTTCAGATATTTGGTGACGATGGTAGCCATATCCATGAGACTGACGGGCTTCGTCCTTCCCAGCTCCTGCCTCATGTCGAGATATTCCTCGTAGGTATTCGCAAGCAGCTCGTCCGCAAAGGAAATGTCGTCTATGGTAGTCAGAAATGTGGTATGTCTGCAATGATCCGACCAATAGGTGTCGATCAGCTTTATTTCCGTAATCGTCGGCTGGCGGTCTTCTGCCGCGAAGTATTTTTGACAGAACTTTATATCATCGATATCCATGGCAAGACCTCTTGTCTGGATAAACTCCGCAAGCTCTGCCTCGGTCATGGAAGTAAAGCCTCGAATCGTCTCCACCGTCTCCGGCAGATCATATTGCATTGCCAAGGTCTCAAAGGGATCGAGGGTGGCTTCTCTTGCCTCCACGGGATTGATAACATAGCGCTTGATTTTTTCTATTTCTTTCTCCGTAAGCTTTCCTTTGAGGAGATATACCTTTGCGGTGCGCAGAGCCGGTCTTTCCCCCTGGGAAAGGATCTGTATGCACTGCGCCGCGGAATCTGCTCTCTGGTCGAACTGTCCCGGCAAATATTCTGCGGCAAACACGTGATAGCCGGTCGTATCCAAACCGTCCGTAACGATGTCAAGCTGCGGTTCTGAAAAGACGGTTTTTTTCGCAGATTCAAACAGTTCTTCTTCGATATTTTCCACATCGTAGCGGTTGACCAACCGAAGCTCCTCTAATTCGTCGATACCAAGCAAGGTCTGTATGTCATTTTGGAGAGTCCTTGCTTCGTTTGCGAGTTCTTTTTTCTTTTCCACATAAACTCTGTAGACCATTATTTTTCTCCCCCTTCCGCAGCCAGCGCACGCTTTCCTATATCCCGGCGATAAAAGGCATTTTCAAAGGAAACCTGATTCACATTTTCGTAGGCGCTTTCGATGGCTTCTTTCAGGGTATCTGCCGTAGCTGTCACGCCCAGCACTCTGCCTCCGTTTGTGAGTAGTTTCTCGCCTTCAAGCCTTGCCCCCGCAACATAGACCTGTGCATTTTCCGAAAGGTCCTCTATCTTTATTTCGAAGCCTTTTTCGTATTCTTTCGGATATCCTTTCGATGCCATGATTACGCAGCACGCCGCTTTATCGCTGAATTTTACGTCACATTCCGCAAGGGTTTCCCTTGACACGGCTCTCATGGTCGTAAACAAGTCGCTTTTTAGCAGGGGAAGCACCACCTGGGTCTCCGGATCCCCGAAACGGCAGTTATATTCTATCACCTTTGGCCCGTCAAGAGTGAGCATGAGCCCAAAGTAGAGACAGCCCTTAAAAGTACGGTTTTCCGCGTTCATCGCCGCCATGGTAGGCAAAAAGATTTCTTTCATGCACCGCGCCTCCATCTCCTTGGTGTAATAGGGATTCGGCGCAATGGTACCCATGCCCCCGGTATTTGGACCCTTATCGCCGTCAAGAGCCCGTTTGTGATCCTGGGAGGATATCATCGGCACGAGGGTTTTCCCGTCGGTAAAGGAAAGTACCGACACCTCAGGCCCCGTAAGAAATTCCTCGATGACGATGCGGCTTCCGCTTTCGCCGAATATCCGGTCTTCCATTGCCGCCTGCACAGCCGCCTTGGCGTCATCTCGGGTCTCGGCGATGACAACGCCCTTTCCCAGAGCCAGCCCGTCCGCCTTTACTACAACCGGTATCGCCGCCGTTTCCAGATAATCGAGGGCTTCTTCCATGTCTGCAAATACTTCGTAAGCCGCTGTCGGGATACCGTATTTTTTCATCAGATTTTTCGCAAAGACCTTGCTGCCCTCGATAATCGCCGCATCTTTTCGCGGGCCAAAGCAGGAGATGCCGGCAGCTTCCAATGCGTCTACCGCCCCCATGACAAGGGGATCGTCCGGCGCCACCACCGCAAAATCTATCTTTTCTGCCTTTGCAAAGTCTACCATGCCTTCTATATCCGTCGCCTTGATATTCACACACTCCGCGTCCCGAGCGATTCCGCCGTTTCCCGGCAGGGCATAAATTCGGGATATTTCTCTGTTTTCCTTTAGCTTCTTGATGATGGCATGTTCCCGACCGCCGCCGCCTATAACCATTACCTTCATTGCAAACCTCCTGCATTTATCTGCCTGTTAGGCTATCAACATCTTCCTCGTAAATTTTCTATAAATCTCCTATAAATATCAATGGTGGAATAGCCTCATGCCTGTAAATGCCATTACCATGCCGTATTTGTCGCAGCAATCGATGACCGACCGGTCCCTGATGGAACCTCCCGGCTCCGCCACATAAGAAACGCCGCTTTTCTTTGCCCTTTCAATATTATCGCTAAAGGGAAAGAAGGCATCGGAAGCAAGGGATACTCCGGAAATTCCTGAAAGATAGGCTTTTCTTTCTTCTTCCGTAAATGCTTCGGGTCTTCTGGTAAAATACTTCTGCCATACCCCCTCTGCGCAGACGTCCTCTTCATTTTTGTTGATATATCCGTCGATTGCATTATCCCGCTGCGCCCTCTTGATCTCAGGCAAAAACGGCAGGCTGAGCACCTTTTCGTGCTGACGGAGCTGCCATGTGTCTGCCTTTCCCCCAGCAAGCCTGGTGCAGTGTATCCGGGACTGCTGCCCTGCCCCTACGCCGATAGCCTGTCCGTCAATGGCATAGCATACGGAATTTGACTGGGTATATTTTAGGGTAAGGAGAGCTACGATTAGGTCTGTCCGGGCGTTATCCGGAAGCGCCTTGTTTGCGGTAACGATATTCCTAAGGAGAGACTCCTCTATCCTGAAATTGTTTCTTCCCTGCTCAAAGGTAATGCCATATACTTGCTTCCGCTCTGTTTCTTTGGGTACATAATCCGGATCCATCTTTATGATATTATAGCTTCCGTTTTTCTTGGTCTTTAGGATCCCAAGCGCCTCGTGGGTATAAGCAGGCGCAATCACCCCGTCGGATACCTCCCGCTTTATAAGCTCCGCGGTTACCCTATCGCAGGTATCCGAAAGGGCTATAAAGTCCCCAAAGGAGCAAAGCCGGTCTGTCCCCCTTGCCCTTGCGTAAGCACAGGCGATGGGCGAATCATCCAGCCCCTCCACGTCCTCTACAAAGCAGGCTCTTTTTAGCTTTTCCGGCAAGACTCTGCCGATGGCGGCAGAAGTGGGACTTACATGCTTAAAGGAAGCTGCCGCAGGCATCCTTGCTGCCTCTTTCAGTTCCTTTACCAGTTGCCAGGAGTTGAAAGCGTCCAGAAAATTTATATATCCCGGTCTTCCGTTTAGGATTTCGATGGGCAGCTGGCTCCCGTTCTCCATGAAGATTCTGGAAGGCTTCTGGTTTGGATTACAGCCGTATTTCAGTTCAAATTCTTTCATTCCCGCTCTCCTTATCTTATGATTTTCATAATTTCTATAATTTCCATGTCTAAATCTTACGCGGTTCCTGGGTCTACCGATTCTTGTTGATAAGGCGAGTCTCATATTTGCCCCTCGATAGATCTGTATAACGCACATACAGCGAAATCTTATTTTCTGCGTTCAGGTTTTCCCACAGGGAGTCCCTAAATTCGTCGATATTATTCGGAATCTTTATTCTCTCCGGCTCCCCTTGGAATGTGGGCAGGGGATCTCCGTTACCAGCATAGGTATGGAGAAAATGTCCCAGCCCCGCTTCCGCCTCATAATTGTAGAAGTACCGTGCGCACCTGTTCCCCTCTGCATCCAGGCTCTTCAAAATGCTCAGCTTGTAGGTAAAGTCATGCTTTTCGAAGTTTATGATTCCGCTTATCCGAGGAGTAAAATTTGGTCTGTCCGGCTCAAACTTCCGAGTCTCCAAAGCCTGCTCAAAGGTTTTTCCTTCTGATAGAAAATCATATATGGTCTCCGTCTGATCTCCGTTTGTAACGATCAGGTTGCCGTCTGCCACCGCCAGAGCCCTGTAAATGATGAGCGAGGGATCTTCTACCTTTGATGGGTCGAAGGGCTCCGTATAAAGGTCTCCGTTTTTTTCCGTAAATATCCGATTGCGGCTGTTTTGGCTTCTTCCCATGATAAAATAGGCACTTACCGCCTTGCTTCCATCCGGGGTCTTTCCGATCACGATCCCCCTGCCGACGTATTCATTCTCTCTTACAAGCTCCCCCATATTGCTTATCTGATAAACATCCATCATGCCTGTCCTCCGTTTCTTGACAATTCCCAAGCTACCTTTTCCACCGCCTCGGGCAAGATGATCCACTCCGCCCTGCGCATTACTTTCTGCTGCAAGGACTTTGGGGTTTCTCCCTCGTCGATTTCCACAGCCTTCTGCAAAAGGATCTCCCCACCGTCGGGAATCTCATTGACAAAGTGGACGGTGGCGCCTGTGACCTTTACCCCATAGGCAAGGGCCGCCTCGTGGACCTTTAGCCCGAAAAAGCCCTTTCCGCAAAAGGATGGGATCAGAGATGGGTGCACATTGATGATGCGTCTCGGATAGTCTTTTGTAAAATCCCCGCTGAGGATGGTCATGAACCCTGCCAGCACGATCAGCCGGATTGCATTTTCCTCCAAGACGGCTTTTAGCCTCGCTTCAAACTCTGTTTGGGTCGGATAATCGGCAGGCTCTATGACCTCCGTCTTTATGCCTGCCTCCTGTGCCCGTTGCAGCGCAAATGCCTTTTCCTTTGAAGAGATCACCAGCACGACTTCTCCGCTGTTTATGATGCCGCTTCTCTGGGCGTCCAGGATAGCCTGCAGGTTTGTGCCGCCGCCAGACACCAGCACGGCGATTCTGGTTTTTTTAACTGCCAAAACGTACCCCCTTCGATCAGATCAAAATAATTCCTTCTTCGGCTCTTACGATTTCGCCTATAACATAAGCATCTTCGCCATTTGCCCTGAGTATCTCCAAAGCCTTATCCGCGTCTTTTTTGTCCGTTACGATGCTCATGCCGACTCCCATGTTGAAGGTGTTAAACATATCTCTTTCCGGAATGTTTCCCTTTTCCGCAATCAGCTTGAATATCGGCAGCACCCGGATATCCTCTTTCCTGATTTTGGCTGCAAACCCCTTCGGTATGCTGCGAGGGATGTTCTCGTAAAATCCCCCGCCGGTAATATGGGATATCGCCTTTACCTGAACCTGTGCAAGGAGCGCCAGTACCGGCTTTACATAGATCTTTGTGGGAGTCAAAAGGCTCTCTCCGATGGACCTTCCCCCAAGCGCAGGGCAAGGGGATTTTAGGTCTTCGATCTTCTCATTTCCCACGCTGAATACCTTGCGCACAAGGGAAAAGCCGTTTGAGTGAACGCCGGAGGATGGAAGGGCGATTATCACGTCCCCCTCTTTCACATCCTCGTTTCTCAAAATCTTGTCCTTATCCACAGCCCCCACCGAAAATCCGGCAAGGTCGTATTCCTCTTCGGGATAGAATCCCGGCATCTCCGCGGTCTCTCCCCCTATGAGGGCGCAGCCTGCCTGCACACAGCCCTCGGATACGCCTTTTACTATGCTTGCGATTCTCTCCGGCAAATTTTTGCCGCAGGCGATGTAGTCTAAGAAGAACAGCGGCTTTGCCCCGCAGCAGATGATGTCGTTTACGCACATTGCCACGCAATCGATGCCCACGGTATCGTGCCTGTCCATGAGAAACGCCAGCTTCAGCTTTGTGCCCACACCGTCGGTGCCGCTTACCAGCACCGGCTTTGACATTCCCGTCATATCAAGTTCAAAGAGGCCTCCAAATCCGCCTATTCCCGAAAGCACGCCGCCGGTCATGGTTTTTGCAACATGCTCCTTCATCAGTTCTACGGCGCGGTAGCCTGCCGTTATATCCACTCCCGCCGCAGCATAGCTGTCAGACTTTGAATTTTTCATGGGTCTACTCCTTTCCGTTCCAGCAATAGGTGCAAATTTTGCATGGATCAATACCGATCGCCTTTATGATCCCATCAAGGGTCTGATAATCCAAGGAATCAAAGTGAAGCTTCTCGCTGATTGCCTTTCGCAGAGCCTTTCCGCGGTCAGTATTTCCGTCGCTGTACTCTTCCAAATATTTTTCCCCTTCTTCGCCCTCAAGTTCGATGACGGTTCTTCGGGCGATCAGCTCCATATCGGAAACGTTCCTTGAAAAGTTAAGGAATTTGCATCCGTACATGATAGGCGGACAGGCAGAGCGCATGTGGACTTCCTTTGCGCCGTTTGCATACAGAAAGTCCACCGTCCCTTTCAGCTGGGTGCCCCTTACGATGCTGTCGTCCACCAGCAAAAGCTTTTTATCTTGAATCAGGTCATGCACTGGCACCAGCTTCATCTTTGCCACGTGATCCCGTTCGTTTTGGTTTTGTGGCATAAAGCTTCGGGGCCAGGTCGGCGTATATTTTATGAAAGGTCTTGCAAAGGGAATGCTGCTCTCATTGGCATATCCTATGGCATGAGGGGTTCCCGAATCCGGCACACCGCTTACATAGTCAATGCCCTTTGCGCTTTCGTTTTTCTTGTCCTGCTCGGCAAGGATTTTCCCGTTGCGATACCGCATGACCTCCACATTTACCCCTTCGTAGCAGGAATTCGGATAGCCGTAATAGGTCCAGAGAAAGGCACATATCCGCATTTCTTTTCCCGGCTCTGCGAGGACCTCAATCTTATCTGGCGTGATCCTGACTATCTCCCTCGGGCCAAGTTCCTTGACATCTTCGTAGCCCAGCTTCTTATAGGCAAAGGATTCAAAGGAAACGCAGTAGCCCTCATCATCCTTTCCGATCAGGATGGGGAGTCTGCCCAGCTTGTCCCGGGCGGCGATCAGGCTTCCGTCAGCCTGTAGTATCAAGATCGAAGCCGTGCCCTCTATGATGTCCTGAGCAAATTTTATGCCCTCTACGAAATTGCTTTTCTGGTTTATCATTGCAGCCACAAGCTCGGTGGAATTTACCTTGCCGCCGGTCATTACGTCAAAATGCCCGCCGCTGAAGGACAGAAACTGATTCGCCAGCGCTTCTGCGTTGTTGATGATGCCGATGGTCGTGATGGCATAAGTCCCCAGATTGGAACGGATCAGCATAGGCTGGGGGTCGCTGTCGCTGATGCAGCCGATGCAGGCATTACCCGACATCTCCCTTGTAATTCCCTCAAATTTTGTACGAAACGGTGAATTTTCGATGTTATGGATTTCTCTCTGAAAGCCGACGGTTTCGTTGACTGCCGCCATACCCGCTCTTCGGGTCCCCAGATGGGAATGATAATCCACCCCGAAAAATACGTCTAAAACAACATCGCGTCCGGACGTTGCTCCAAAAAAACCACCCAAAGTTACACCTCCGTTATTCTTATTTGCGTCTTTTGGATGTACTAAGCAAAGAACAGCTTGGAAAGGGTCATTGGATCGATATATTCCCCATCCTTATATACTCTCATGTTACCCGAGGCAATCTCGTCTATAAGGATCACTTCGCCCTCTGCGTCATAGCCGAATTCAAATTTGATGTCGTAAAGCACAAGGCCCTTTTCTTTCAGGTCATCGGCAACAATCCGGGTAATCTTCTGGGTCATGTCCTTTAGGTCGTCGTATTGCTTTCCTGTCATAACGCCAAGGGCAATCAGGCCGTCCTTGGTTACCAGGGGGTCCCCCTTTTCGTCGTTTTTGAAGGTAGTTTCTACATATGCCGGCAGATCTGCCCCTTCCTGAATATATTCGCTGTAGCGGCGATAGAAGCTGCCTACCGCCTTATGGCGACAGATAACTTCGAGGCCCTTGCCGAATACCTTGGCAGGAAGCACTTCCATGGTTGTATCGGCGAGGTTTGCGCTGACATAATGGGTCTTTATGCCTGCCGCGTTTATTTTTTCGAAGAAATATACGGACATCCGCAGGTTGACATCTCCCACGCCTTCGATGGTAAGGCCTACCGAGTTTTCGCCCGGATCAAATACGCCGTCCTTGCCTGTGCAATCGTCCTTGAATTTCAAGAGATAATTGCCGTTTTCCAGCTCAAATACGTTCTTTGTCTTTCCTGTGTAAACCAATTTCTTTTCCATTTCATACCTCCGGTTCTTATTTTTTTATTTATTAAATTTTGCAGCAATCGCCGCATCCTTTTCCAATACCTTTGCCGCTTCTTCCCTGCGGGCTGCATCCAGCTTCTGCGCCAGGGAATCATCGGATAATGCAAGGATCTCCATAGAAAGCAAAGCGGCATTGACTGCTCCGTCTATGGCCACCGTTGCCACAGGAATTCCCGCGGGCATCTGTACGGTGGATAAGAGAGCATCCATGCCGTCTAAAACTGAAGATTTTACAGGGATTCCTATCACCGGCAGGGTAGTGTTTGCCGCCAGCGCTCCCGCAAGGTGCGCCGCCTTTCCCGCCGCCGCTATGATAACGCCAAAGCCCTTTTCCCGTGCATGGCAGGCAAAATCTCTTGCCGCCTCAGGGGTTCGGTGGGCGGAGTAGACGTGTACCGCAAAGGGAACCCCGTATTCGCCAAGCTTTTCTATGGCTTTTTCCACGATAGGCAGGTCACTATCGCTGCCCATGATAATCGCAACCTTTTTCATAAGCTCCTCCTTCCAAAACAAAAGGGCAGTCTTACTCTGTAAGCGATCAGTATTTATACTGTGCTATACAGGGTAAGGCTGCCCAGACGGTCGACATTGCTACTCGCTTTTTGCTCCCATGTGGTGCTCCACTTTTCCGTCAGTTACAAAAAGCGATGAAATTGCTTCGGTAAGCGCTGCTAAAGGATGCAGCGCTTCCTCTGTTAATTAAAGAATAAAGGAAAGCGAAAGCGGTGTCAACAAAACCGGCTTTATTTTCGCATATTTTTTTGAAATTTTCTTTTAATATTCGTTATATTCCGAACTTTAATCTCGGTAACGCTTATATTTGTTCGCTTTATTCCGGCCCGATCACCTGTGGGAAAATTGAGCGAAATATCCGTTCCCCTCGCTCAGGGTGCGGCTGGTTATTTTCCGGCAATTTCCCTTATCGTCGATTTGGACAACGGCTATGTTTTGATCCTTCAGGCTCTCCGGCACAGGAACCGTCACTGCCATGACGCCGCCTCCAAGGTCGCTGATTTCCTGATTGCCTGCCATCAACGTCACATGGAATATCGCGCCCCTATTTCCGATCAAATCCAGCGCCGGCTTTTGAGCCTCCGTAAGCTGTGCGTTTGCGGTCATGTTTATCTTGATGTCATCCTTCCCCGATGCCGAGGCTGCTGTTTTTCCCGAGATAACAACGGCAGGGGTCGGCTTAACATATGCTCTGCTTCTCGTGCCGGATGCTGCCTTGTCGCTCACCGTCAAAGCAATATCATTAAATGCACTTGCTTCGTGGTTTTTTTGTAGCCCTGCTCCAGAAAAAGTCTGATACATACCGCAAGGATTCGCTTCTTTGCGGGCAGGCTTGCTTTTGTAATTGCCACAAAAAATCCTCCTTGTCCGAAATATGTTTGGCATCTATGCCAAAATTATATCGGACAAATGCAGAAAGCGCAAGAGGGAATATAGAGAAATCCTTCGCCGGTTAAATGTATTCTAAAGGCAATGCAATCAGGTTCTCTCTCAAAAACAGCTTTTTATCATACAGGCAAATAATAACACCCATACCTCTTTTCTTGTCGGGTACGCCGTCAAGCACATCAAATTCTGATGCCATATCCGCCTTAGGGGTCGCGGACATCTTGATCTCAATTGGATACAAAATGCCATCTTCCTGAAGGATTAGATCGATCTCGCCGTCCACCTCAATTTCTCGCCCGTTTTCTTTCTTCTTTTTCTTGTCTTTCCCGTTATAATAGAAAACATTGAAGTCGTACTCAAGCCCCTCGTTGGAATAGGATTTTAGAATTTCGTTTATGACGAAGGTTTCAAACATGGGTCCCGCCATAGCTCCGTTCTTCAAAGTATCTGGTGTCAGCCATCTTGTCAGATAGCAGCAAAGTCCTGTATCCCGAAAATATAGTTTTGGGGTCCGAATGGCACGGTTAAGAGCGCTGGAGGTATAGGGTTTCAGAATATAGATAATGCCGCTCTTTTCAAGAATGGATATCCATTCCTTTACGGTGATTTCCGATACACCGATTTCGGATGAGATGTTCGCATAATTGATTACCTGTCCGGTGCGAGCGGCAACACAGGTTAGAAATTTTACAAAGGTCAAGTGGTTTTTGGCCTTTATCAGCTTGTTTACATCCCGTTCCAAATATGTCTTCACATAAGACTGGTAAAAATCTACCCATTCCCGTTTGGGATTTGCATGCAGTTCGGGATAACTGCCGCGATGAATGGTTTCCCACAAATCTTGACGATACTCCTTCAGTGCCTTTTCCCGTTCGCTTATATAGGTATCCGTGGGTATAAAATGCCTGTCAAATGAAATGCCCTTGATTTCACGCAAGGAAAGCCCTTCCAATTCCACGACTGAAACTCTTCCGGCAAGTGACTCGCTTACACCTTCCATCAACTGCAACTTCTGTGAACCGGTTAAGTAAAAATTACCGTACTTATCCGTATTGTCTAAGATGATCTTCAGCTTGTTAAAGATGGATGGACATTTCTGAACTTCATCTATCATCAAGGGGCAGGGGTTGTTGAGTAAAAACAGGTTCATATCCTCTTCGGCCTGTGCCAGCAGTAAATCATCGTCAAAGGTCACTTGGTTGACATTACTGAACAGATGCTTATACAAAGTAGATTTACCGACCTGCCTGGGTCCGGTCAATAAAATTGCCTTACTGTTTTTGGATCTGCGCTCAACGACGTGTTCAATATGTCTTTTTATAGAATACATAGCGGGCCCCCCCTTCTTGGCTAATCAAAAGTTATACTTTATTATAGCCATTCTGCGCCGATATGTCAAGTGGAAAGCGTTAGCTTTGCCTCGCGCGATGAGGGACTGGTCGCCTGCCGCACTTCGCTTGCAGGCTGCCTCCTCGGCTCCCCTCTCGGTCGCCTTCGGACCGTGAGCTACTCGACCCTCCGCAGGAGGCTCTCGCTTACGCTCACGCCCTCTCGGGTTCAAGTCCCTCATATCTGTATATAATCGAAAACGGAATGTCCTTCACTACTTATGGGGCCCCCGGAAAGCGTTAGCTTTTTGGGGAAAGGAGCAGCAACGAAGCGCATGAAAAAACCGACCCTAAAGTCGGTTTTTGATAGCAGCGTAGTTTGCTGCGACGTGGTGCGCGATGAGGGACTGGTCGCCTGCCGCACTTCGCTTGCAGGCTGCCTCCTCGGCTCCCCTCTCGGTCGCCTTCGGACCGTGAGCTACTCGACCCTCCGCAGGAGGCTCTCGCTTACGCTCACGCCCTCTCGGGTTCAAGTCCCTCATATCTGTATATAATCGAAAACGGAATGTCCTTCACTACTTATGGGGCCCCCGGAAAGCGTTAGCTTTTTGGGGAAAGGAGCAGCAACGAAGCGCATGAAAAAACCGACCCTAAAGTCGGTTTTTGATAGCAGCGTAGTTTGCTGCGACGTGGTGCGCGATGAGGGACTGGTCGCCTGCCGCACTTCGCTTGCAGGCTGCCTCCTCGGCTCCCCTCTCGGTCGCCTTCGGACCGTGAGCTACAGGAATGTTCACAGGACATTCCTGTTTACGCTCACGCCCTCGCGGGTTCAAGTCCCAACATTGTATGCGCACAAACAGAAAGGGAACCATCGAAGATGATTCCCTTTCTGTTTGGTGCGCGATGAGGGACTTGAACCCCCACGGTCACCCGCTAGATCCTAAGTCTAGTGCGTCTGCCAATTCCGCCAATCGCGCAAATAGTTGGAGCGGAAGACGAGATTCGAACTCGCGACCCTCGCCTTGGCAAGGCGATGCT
>CAVGEP010000027.1:0-13956 GCA_963628105.1 Alistipes communis | reverse complement strand
GCCCTGCGCAGTAGCGATATAATAATTTTTAACCTCATTAAGGTTCTTATCTTTATCATTTGGAGCAACTTGGTTTACGAGAACGCCGTCTAATGTAGCCTGTGTCCCCTCAAGCATTGAAGAGGCAAGCGCCTCCTTTTGCTGAAGCGTAGGCATAAACCATGAGCTGTCAAGTTTGCTATCCTTAATTTTTTCTTTGTATACCTCTAGCTTTGTAGACGCGTCAATTAACTCGTTAATAAAATACATTTGGTCAATGGCATCAGCTTTAAGAGGTAATAAACCGGCATTAAATGCTTCCTTCATAACATGCACCTCCTGTTTCTTTATTTATGATTATATCACTTATAGAACCACATGTCAAACATTTTGGTTCTATAAATATATATTACTTAAACTAACATTCAAAAGCAAGATTGATGACATTACTTTCGGCTTCGCTTGTGAGGGTTAGAGAACAGGTTTCTTTGTATATTACAACTTTATAAATCGGGTGTTTTTTTTTAGCGGTAAACTGTGGTATACTATAATTGATAGAAATATTCGAGGCAGGGAGGATAAGAGATGAATTATGCGGACCAGCTGTACGAAGTCGTGGACAAATATTTCCTAAAGATCGTGATGCCCTACGGTGTAAAAAACAGCAAAGCGGCGGCATATTTGAAGGAATTCGCGCCCTTCAAGAAGAAAAATTTCGACGAATATGTGGAGGCATACAATGCATACAAAAGTGCAGCCGAATCGCTCAGTGTAGAAAATATAGAGGTTCCGGAGGAGGACGAAAAGGCGGCCTATCTAAAGGAATGTTTTAGGCAAAGCCAAAAGAGCTTTGCGAAGCTCTGCGCAAGAAACGCGGATTTTTATGAATTTCAGAACCGCAAGGCAAGGCGTCAGCGCATAGATCCCAAAGAATTGAAGGAGAGCTTTGTGGCGCTTCAGGCAAGCATGAACTCGGCGGGACGGGACGTGGAGGCACTCGAAAAAGCATACAAGCAGCTGAAGCTTGTCACCGACCCGGAATATGCCAAGGCGGTTGCCGAGGGAAAGGAAAAGATATAGGACATGACAGAAATAACCTTATTATACATACTCATAGCAATTTGCCTCGTTAGTGCGATACTGGCGGCCCTTGCAATGTCAAAGGCGGGAGCGCTGGAAAGGCAGATTACCCAGATGAGAGCCGAAAGCAGCGCCTCGGAGCGGGAACTTATGGAGATCAGGCAGGTGAGCCGGGATATGAGCCAGCAGACCCAGGACTCCCTGCGAAATTTCGGCGAGCTGATTTCCGCAAACCAAAAGGAGAGTGCCGCAAACCTTGACAATCGCCTCAGAGAGCTGAACGTGCGCTTCTCAAATATGGCAGTAGAAAACGAGCAGAAGCTTGAGAACATCCGCATCAGCATGGAAAAGAAAATCGGCGAGCTGACAAATGACAACAACCGTCAGCTCGAAGAAATGCGAAAGACCGTGGACGAAAAATTGCAAAAGACGCTGGAAGACCGCATCAGCAAGTCCTTCCAGCTCGTCAGCCAGAGGCTGGAAGAGGTATACAAGGGACTTGGGGAGATGCAGAACCTTGCGGCAGGAGTAGGAGATCTTAAAAAGGTCCTTTCCAACGTCAAGACTCGAGGGATCCTGGGCGAGGTGCAGCTTGGGGCGATACTCGAGCAGATTTTGACCAGGGATCAGTACGAAGAAAACGTAAGGACCAAGTCTACGGGAAACGATCGCGTAGAATTTGCGGTCAAACTCCCGGGCGATGATGAGAAAACCGTTTGGCTTCCGATCGATGCAAAATTCCCCGGTGATTCTTATGCCAAGCTCGTGGATGCATACGAGACAGGGGACCAGGCGGCGGTCGAAGAAGCCGCAAAGAACCTGGAAAAGGTTATAAAATCCGAAGCAAAGGCCATCCATGATAAATATATCGAGCCGCCTTATACCACGGATTTTGGCATCATGTTCCTTCCTTTCGAAGGGCTGTATGCGGAGGTCGTAAGACGAGGACTACTCGAGGTATTGCAGCGAGAGTACAAGGTGAATATCGCAGGGCCGACGACTATGGCGGCGCTGCTAAACAGCCTGCAGATGGGCTTCCGTACACTTGCGATACAGAAGCGCTCAGGTGAAGTTTGGAACGTGCTGGGAGCGGTCAAGACGGAATTCGCAAACTTCAGCACAGCCCTCGGAAAAGCAAGAACTCACCTGAGACAGGCAGATGATGATTTGGAAATATTGATAGGAAGAAGGACGAGGGCAATCGAAAGAAAGCTCAGAGGCGTAGAAAGCCTCACCGCGGCAGATAGCGCGGAGGTGCTGGAGCTGACGGATTTGGGAGATTCTACAGACATATAAGGGGTAAGCAGAATATGAAAATTTTTGCAATCGGCGACTTGCACCTTTCCATGGGGCAGGGAGTGGAAAAGCCCATGGAGGTTTTCGGCGCTGAGTGGGAAAACCACCCGGAGCGCCTGAAACAAAACTGGATAGAGAAAATAACAGACGAGGATATAATAATCCTTTGCGGCGATATTTCCTGGGGGCTTAGGCAGGAGGAAGCGGAAGCCGACCTTGCGTGGATTCACGATTTGCCGGGAAGCAAGGTCTTTTTTAAGGGAAATCACGACCTTTGGTGGCAGTCCGTGGGAAAACTCAATAAGCTATACGACGACGGAACCATGAATTTTGTGCAGTGCAAGGCATATATGGCAGGTGAAATAGGCATTTGCGGAAGCAGAGGCTGGATTTGTCCCGGCACAGAAGGCTTTTCGGAACACGACAGGAAAATCTATGACAGAGAAGTGGCAAGGCTGCGAATGTCCCTGGAGGATGCAAAGCGGCAGGGAGCCAAAAAAATCATTGCAGCGCTGCATTATCCGCCGACAAATGACAAACACCAAGCCTCGGATTTTACCCATCTGATGGAGGAATATGAGGTCAAGAGATGCTTTTATGGGCATCTTCACGGAAAGGACGTATTCCCCAAGGGAATAAAGGGCGTACTTAACGGTGTGGAATACAGACTGGTATCACTGGATTATTTGAAAGCAAACCCGGAGGAGGTAGAAATATGAAAAAGGTAATTTTGATCGTGACGGATAGCCTTGGCGTAGGAGAAATGCCGGATGCGGAAAAATATGGCGACAAGGGCTGCGATACCTTCGGGCATATATGGGAAAAATGCGGAGGACTTAATATACCGAATCTTCTTTCTCTCGGCTGGGGAAATATCGACGGAATATTAGATGGAAAAATCGCGCAAGCTGAGCCAAAAGGCTGCTTCGGAAGGCTCGCGGAGCTTTCTGTAGGCAAGGACACCACCACAGGACACTGGGAAATCGCGGGGCTCAAGACCGAAATTCCTTTCAAGACCTATCCGGAGGGGTTCCCCGCGGACTTTATGGCAGAATTTGAACGAGAGATAGGCATAGGATGCCTCGGAAACTATCCTGCAAGCGGCACGGAAATCATCGAAAAACTCGGACCGGAGCACGAAGCCACCGGAAAACCAATCGTCTATACCTCGGCAGACAGCGTTTTTCAGATTGCGGCAAACACCGCGGTGATCCCGTTGGAGAGGCTTTATGAGATATGCGAAACGGCAAGGAGGCTTCTGGTTGGCGATTGGGCTTGCGGCAGAGTCATTGCAAGACCTTACATCATCAATTCAGAGGGGAAGCGTGAGAGAACCTCCGACAGAAGGGATTACTCGGTTACGCCGCCTCAGGATACGATTCTGGATGCCATCAAGGCTTCCGGCAAGATGGTTTACGGCGTAGGCAAAATCGGCGATATTTTCAATATGAAAGGCCTTACGGAATCGGTTCATACCACGAGCAATATGGACGGAGTTGATAAGACCATCGAAGCCATCAATATGGGCTTTGAGGGCTTTGTATTTACAAACCTGGTCGACTTTGACTCAAAGTACGGACACAGGAGAGACCCGATCGGATACGGCAAGGCGATAGAAGAATTTGACGCAAGGCTTCCGGAGATCATGGAGGCGATGGACGAGGAGGACGTGCTGATGATCTGCGCAGATCACGGAAACGACCCTACGGCGCCGGGAACGGATCATACCAGAGAATATATTCCACTGGTCGTATACGGCAAAGAATGTAAAAACGGCATAAATCTCGGAACCGGAAGCTCCTTTGCGGATATAGGAGCCACGGTTTGCGACATTTTAGAGGTTCCGCACAGCTCCGTAGGGACGGGATTTGCGGATTTGGTAGAGAAATAAGATGGGAAATAAGAGGAGAGATTTATGAGCTTCAGCATGAATGACATCATCTACAAGAAGCGCGAGGGCGGCGAGCTTTCAAAGGCAGAAATCGAATATTTTATCGATGGTTATGTGGCAGGAGAGATTCCCGATTATCAGGCCTCGGCGCTGCTGATGGCGATCTTTTTCCGGGGACTAGGCAGGACGGAAACCTTTCAGCTTACCAACGCCATGCGATATTCCGGAGATACCATCGACCTTTCGGCGATAAAGGGGATCAAGGTAGACAAGCATTCAACAGGCGGTGTGGGAGATAAGACGACCCTTATAGTTGCTCCTCTTGCATCGGCTCTTGGCATTCCCATTGCCAAGATGAGCGGGCGGGGACTTGGATTTACGGGGGGAACCGTGGATAAGATGGAGTCCATACCGGGCTTTCGGACTACGCTTGAACCGGAGGAATTTCTCGCTCAGGTAAACAAGATCGGCATGGCCGTAATCGGTCAGACGGCACATATTACCCCTGCGGACAAGAAGCTTTATGCACTCAGAGATGTTACGGCGACGGTAGACAGCTTCGGCCTCATTGCTTCGTCAATCATGAGCAAGAAACTCGCAGCAGGAAGCGACGCAATCCTTCTGGATGTAAAGGTTGGGGACGGCGCTTTCATGGAAAATATCGACGATGCCAGGACCCTTGCGGATTTGATGGTTGATATCGGGGATAAGGCGGGCAGAAGGACCGTCGCGGCAATTACCGAGATGGGACAGCCCCTCGGGTGCGCGGTAGGAAATGCTCTCGAGGTCATCGAGGCGATAGAGACCCTAAAGGGAAGAGGCCCGGCGGATATCACCGAGCTTGCGGAGAAGCTTGCCGGAATTATGATTTATCTCGGCGGCAAGGCGCAAACGCCTGAGCAGGGACTCGATATGGCAGCAGATGCGCTTCGAAGCGGCAAGGGCCTTGCACAGTTCAAGCGCTTCGTGGCGGCGCAGGGCGGTAATCCGGAGGTGGAAGAGGACTACTCCCTTTTCCCTCAGGCAGCGCATAGGCTTGAGCTCAGGGCAGAAGCAGACGGTTACGTTGCAAGGATTGCGGCGCGGCGTATCGGTCTTGCCTCCCAGCATACGGGGGCAGGCAGAGCCACGAAGGAGGATAGCATCGACCTTTCCGCAGGCATCTATTTACACAAAAAGGTCGGCGATGCGGTGAAGAAAGGCGACATCTTGGCGACTTTCTACGGCAACAACCCGGCGAAACTCGACAATGCCATGGAAGAAGCCCGCAAGGCCTTTGAAATATCACGCGAAAAGGTCGAAAGACCGAAGCTGATCAAGGAAATCATAGGGCTTTGATAAGAATTTCTTGTGATGTAGCCGGCGCTGTGGTATAATGGTTCTACCGATTATAAAGGCGGCGTTGCCGTAAAGTAAGAACCATTGAATCACAACTTGGCGAGTTGTGGGTTGTGGTATAATGGTTCCAGCGATTATACGGGCAGCGTTGCCGATCAATCATTTTGCGGAGGTAGTGGATGGAACCCATATATAAAAGAGTTTTACTGAAAATCAGCGGAGAGGCGCTTGCGGGTGAGCAGCGTTTCGGAATCAACGAAGAAATGACCCGAAAGGTTGCAAGAGAAGTGAAAGAAATTCATGACCTCGGCGTGCAGGTGGCCATCGTTGTAGGCGGCGGAAACTTCTGGAGAGGAAGAACCAGCAAGGATATGGACCGCGCCACGGCAGACTATATGGGAATGCTAGCTACGGTAATGAACTCCCTGGCCTTGCAGGACGCATTCCTGGCACTTGGGGTCAGCGCAAAGGTGCAGACCGCAATCGAAATGAAAGAGGTTGCGGAGCCTTATGCCAGAAGACGGGCTCTCAGCCATCTGGAACACGGCGACATCGTCATTTTCGGTGCCGGAACGGGAAATCCTTTCTTCTCAACCGATACCGCCGCAGCGCTCAGAGCAGCGGAAATCGACGCCGATGTGATTTTGCTGGCAAAGAATATCGACGGAGTTTATGACAGCGACCCGGCAGTGAACCCGAATGCCGTAAGATTTGAAGAACTCACCCACATGGAGGTTGTGGAAAAGGATCTGAAGGTAATGGATCTGACAGCTGCGACTCTGTGCAAGGATAACGGAATCATGATTCATGTGTTTGCAATCGCCGAGGACGGAAATGTGCTTCGCGCAATTCAAGGCGAAAAGATAGGTACGATTATAAAGTAGGAGGAAAAAATGGAAACCATTAAGAAGAATCTTGAAGAAAGAAGCAAAAAGACAATATCAGTTTTGAAAGAGGACTTAAATACGGTCAGAGCGGGCAGAGCAAATCCTGCGCTCCTTGACAAGGTGATGGTTGACTACTACGGCTCTCCGACGCCTCTTAAGAACCTCGCAAATATTTCGGTTCCGGATCCAAGAACCCTGATGATTACGCCATTTGACCCGAAATCCATTTCCGAAATCGAAAAGGCAATCAATGTTGGCAACATCGGAATCAATCCTTCCAACGACGGAAAATGCGTGAGACTGGTAATCCCGCAGGTAACCGAGGAGAGAAGAAAGGAACTCACCAAGACGGTTAAGAAGATGGGCGAGGACAGCAAGATCGCCATAAGAAATCTCAGAAGAGAAGCAAATGACGAGCTGAAGAAGCTCGAAAAGGCTCACGAAATCACAGAGGACGAGCTAAAAAAGGCTTTGGACGACATTCAGAAGGCAACGGACAAGACAACCAAAGAAATCGATGGCATCGTCGCGGCAAAGGATAAGGAGATCATGGAAGTATAACCTTCCGTCGGAAGAGAATATGAAGGTATAATCTTCCGGCCCAAAAGAATAAGAAAAGTAAGTTGTGTGGCTATATTTTGTAGCCACACTCTTTATAGGAGAAATAATGAGTCAAATTACAAATGTTCCGAAGCACGTCGCAATCATCATGGACGGAAACGGGCGCTGGGCGGAAAAGCATAAGGTCACAAGGCTTTCCGGTCACAATCAGGGAATGTACGCCATGAAAGAGATCATAAAGAGGGCAGACGTTCTTGGAATAAAATACCTGACGGTTTACGCTTTTTCCACGGAGAACTGGAAACGCTCCCGGGAAGAAGTGGGAGGAATCTTTAACCTCCTTGTAAAATTTGTGGCAAGCGAGCTTACGGAACTCAACGAAAACAACGTAAAAGTGCATATTCTCGGAGATTATGCAAAAATTCCGAAATCCGCGGAGGACAGCATCAATAAAGCCCTTGCGGTTACTGCGGATAACGACGGCTTGCAGTTTAATATCGCATTGAACTACGGAAGCCGGGCGGAAATCACAAGGGCTGTGGCAAGGATAGCAAAAGAGGCGGAAACAGGAGAAATACGACCTGCGGAAGTAAGCGAAGAGCTGATTTCCCGATACCTTTATACCGGCGAGGAAAACGGAAATATCCCGGACCCGGATCTGATCATAAGGACGAGCGGGGAGATGCGGCTTTCGAACTTTCTCCTCTGGCAGGCGGCTTACAGCGAATTTGCCTTTACGGACAGCCTTTGGCCGGACTTTACGCCGGAAGAATTTGAACAGATTATTGAGGAGTTTACTCATAGAGGCCGCAGATTCGGCGGACGGAAAGGAGCGGAAAAATAATGAAAACGAGGATTATTTCGGCGTGCATCATGCTGCCGCTGCTTGCTTTGGTTTATCTGGGAGGCTACTGGCTTTTGGGAGCGTGCCTTTTGGTCAGCAACATTGCGGTACGGGAATTTTATAGAGGATACGAGGCGGTGGGCACAAAGCCTGCATACGGACTTGCCTATGCCGCCATTGCCCTGCTCTACTGTTTTCAGATATATGCGCCAAACGATCACAGGCTCATACTCTTTTGGGCGACACTGGTAATCATGGGTTCCATGATATATGGATTTAAGGTAAATGAGCGAAAGCTGGAGGATATGTCCGCAACCCTCCTGGGCATATTCTACTGCGTTCTATTTCCGTATCACATCATTCTCATCGACAGCAGTGCGTACAGCGTTTTGGTTTGGCTGGTGTTCCTTGCGGCCTTCGGCACGGACATCATGGCGTACTTCGTGGGAATGGCAATAGGAAAGCACAAGCTCTGCCCTAGCCTCAGCCCGAAAAAGAGCAAGGAAGGAGCGGTCGGCGGCGTGCTGGGAAGCATAATCTTCTGCGGCATTTTCACCCATTTTGTTATACCGGATATGATGGCGGAGTCCATGTTTATCGCCATAGCAGGAAGCATCGTGGCGCAGCTTGGGGACCTTTCGGCATCTGCATTTAAGCGCCAAATGGGAATCAAGGACTACGGCAACCTCATTCCGGGGCACGGCGGGATCTTAGACCGCTTCGACAGCGTATTTTTCACGGCACCGATGGTATATTACTGCATTTTGTTCGTGAACGAGGCACAGGAAGCGATGCCGGCAATCGCTGTTTTTTAACAGGAAAGGCATGCGATACACCATGAAGAAGATTACGATTTTGGGCAGCACCGGTTCCATAGGAACTCAGAGCCTGGAAGTGATAAAAAATCATCCCGAAAGATTTAGGGCACATGCCCTGACCTGCGGGAAAAATACAGAGAGACTGGCTGAGCAGATAAAGATGTTTCAGCCATCTTTTGCCGTTACGGAAAGGGAAGAAGACGCGGCAAGGCTTGCAAAGCTTTTCCCGAAGACCGAATTTTCCTGGGGCGAAAAGGGCTTGATCGAAGCTGCCACCGGGGGCTGCGACATGGTTCTGAACGCCCTTGTGGGGATGAGGGGCCTTGCGCCCACCTGCGCCGCTATCGCGGCAGGCAAGGGCATCGCCCTTGCCAACAAGGAGACCCTTGTTGCAGGTGGCGCCCTGGTAATGGACGCGGCGGCAAAGGCAGGGATAAAGCTTCTCCCCGTGGACAGCGAGCACAGCGCTATTTTTCAGTGCCTTGAGGGGAACAAAAACCGTCCGGTCAAGAAAATTCTTCTGACCGCAAGCGGCGGCCCTTTCCGGGGATATACAAAGGAGCAGCTGGAAAAGGTGACCCTTGAGCAGGCGCTGAAGCACCCGAACTGGAGCATGGGCAAGAAGATTACCGTTGACTCTGCCACCATGATGAACAAGGGGCTTGAGGTGATCGAGGCAAAATGGCTTTTTGATGTTGCCGCAGAGAAAATACAGATACTGGTTCATCCCCAGAGCATTGTCCATTCGGCGGTGGAGTTTGAGGACAATTCCGTCATCGCCCAGATGGGGCGGCCGGACATGAAAATTCCCATCAGCCTTGCCCTGGGCTATCCCGACAGGCTAAAAAGCGGGGATGCGGAGCTGGATTTCTTTAGCGAGGGCAAGAACCTCACCTTCGAGAAGCCTGATCCCGCGGTTTTTCGCTGCATCGGGCTTGCCTACGAGGCGATCGAAGCGGGGGGCAGCTATCCGGTGGTGCTCAACGCCGCCAACGAGGTGCTGGTTTCGGCATTTCTTAACAAAAAAATACGGTTTATGGACATACAAAACACACTGGAACGCATTCTTAATGACCATAAACCCACATATAATTTAGACTTAGAGGATATTTTGGAAATTGACAAACAGACGAGAGAATTAACGGGGGAAATTTTATGAAAACGGCAATTCTTGCGATTTTACTATTCTGCGTGATGATTTTTCCTCACGAGCTGGGGCATTTCATCGCGGCGAAAAGATGCGGAGTTCGGGTCAACGAATTTGCTTTCGGCATGGGACCTGTGATCTGGAAAAAACAAAAGGGAGAAACCCTTCATACCATAAGGCTCTTTCCCATCGGCGGATTTTGCGCCATGGAAGGGGAAGACGAGGACTCGGAGGACGAGCGTGCCTTCGGCAAGAAGAAGCCCTGGCAGAAGATCATAATACTTGCGGCAGGCTCCCTTATGAACGTGCTTTGCGCTATCATCATCATGTGCATCGTGGTGGGAGCGCGAGGCTTTGCGACGACAACCATCGGACAGATCGCGGCAGGGAGCGCGGCAGAGTCTGCAGGGCTTGCGATAAATGACAAGATTATCAGCATAACTACCGAGCAAAAGGCTTACGAAATAGACGAGTGGGCGGATGTGTCAGAGGCAATGGACTCAATCACAAGTGATGAGACCATATCTATTGGATACGAAAGAGGCGGCAGCTCATATACCGCAGAGGCAAAGCCCACCCTTGCAAGCGGCGTGGATTCACAGGGTAATACGGTAAATTACTATGTCCTTGGCATCAGCTGCAAGATAAGCCATAGCCCATTCAAGGCGCTCGTTGCGGGAACCCAGTCCACCTGGGCAATGACAAAGATGATGTTCGCGGCGCTTGGCCAGCTGTTTACGGGCGAGGCAAGCCCCGATGAGCTGACAGGCCCTGTGGGAATGGTCCAGATGGTCAGCAAGACCACAGAATACGGATTTTGGTATTACGGCTTTCTTACGGCGCTGATCTGTCTGAACCTTGCGGTAATAAACATGCTGCCGCTTCCGGCGCTGGACGGAGGCAGGATCATATTCGTGCTATACAGCGCAATTACCGGAAAGCAGGTCAGCGAAAAGGTCGAGGGAACCATTCATCTCGCAGGTCTGGCGCTTTTGATGCTGCTGATGATCTATGTTACCTTCAACGACGTTGAGAGGATTATCGGCTGAGGATAGACAGGAACAAGCAAAACCATGAAAAATACGAGAAAAACGAAAAAAATAAGGTGCGGTGAGCTTTTTATCGGCGGAGACGCGCCCATTACCATACAATCCATGACCAATGTGGACTCTCGGGACGAAAAAGCCCTGATCTCCCAGATCGAAAGGCTGGCTGCGGCAGGCTGCGACATCGTGAGGATTGCGGTGCCGGATACGGAGTCTGCGGAGGTTTTCGCTCGGGTCAGAAAGAGGATTTCAAAGCAAGTTCCCCTTGTAGCGGACATTCATTTTGACTATAGGCTTGCCCTTGCCGCCATAAAGGCAGGGGCGGACAAAATCAGGATAAACCCGGGAAATATCGGGGACAGGGAGAGACTGCGGGCGGTAGTAGAGGCGGCAAAGGACCGCCAAATTCCAATCCGCGTAGGGGTAAATTCTGGTTCCCTGGAAAAACCGATCTTAGAAAAATACGCCAGAGTAACCCCGGAGGGGCTTTGCGAAAGCGCCCTGAATAACCTGAAGCTCATCGAGGAATTTGACTACGACAATCTGGTGGTGTCCATAAAATCATCCGATGTAAAGCTCAATTACGACGCCCACAAAATTCTCGCGGCAAGTACGGGCTACCCGATTCACATCGGAATTACCGAGGCTGGAACCCAGGAAAGAGGCAAGATGAAATCGGCAATGGGAATAGGAGCCTTGCTCCTTGAGGGAATCGGCGACACCATGAGAGTGTCGCTGACGGCAGATCCGCTGGAGGAAGTCATTTTTGCAAAGGAAATTTTGCAAGCCCTGGGGCTTCGGGGCGGCGGGATCGATCTGGTGTCCTGCCCTACCTGCGGAAGAACCAAAATCGACCTGCAAAGGCTGGCAGAAGAGGCAGAAACAAGGCTCAGACCGATTTCGCAAAGACTCGAAAAATCCGGCGGAGAAAAGCTCAAGGTAGCAGTCATGGGCTGCGCGGTAAACGGCCCGGGAGAGGCGGCGGAGGCAGACTTTGGAATTTGCGGCGGCAACGGACGCGGCATGCTTTTTTCCAAGGGCGAAATCGTAAAAAACGTACCCGAGGAAAGGCTGGTAGAGGAACTGATTAGCATGATAGAGGCGAATATATGAAAAATCTTATCCGAGAGAGCATAGACTGGAAAGCCCTGGGAGGAGAAAAAACCGAATATAGATTTGAACTCGGAAAAGCCGTGATTCACAAGGAAACGGGAGTGCTGGAGATGCCGGTGCGCCTGAATTTTGTGATGCCTTTTTTGGATTATGAAAAGATTAGGGCGCTGATCATAAACAAGCTTGATATGATTTCCGATGTGAAATTTGCCTTCGAATACCGGGATATGGCGCTGGATGCGGCTCATATCGCAAGGCTTTTCCTCCCATATATGATCGAAGAGGTAAACGGCGAGTATGTTTCCATCACGAAGATGATCGACGAGAAGGAGGTCAAGGTAGAGGAGAGCAAGGTTACATATTATGCCCTGGGGGATTTTGCGACGGAGCAGCTAAATGATAGGCTATCGCGCAGATTTGGCGAAATATTCAAAGAAAAATTCGGCCTTGATTTTGAGGTTAATTTCGAAAATAATGTCAGCCGCTTCGAGGAAATGTATAAGTCTTTTCACGAAAATGAGGAGAAAGAAATCGAAGAAACGGCCAAGGAATACCGTGAAGAGGTAAAGGCGCGGGCGGCGGAGGCTGCTGCCAAAAGGGCAGAAGGCGGCGAGCCTTGCGCAGAACCTGCGCAAAAGAGCGGCGCAGGCGGCGGCTTCGGCGGGTACGGGGGACCTGCTGCAAATAACGGCGGCATCACCTGGAAACGCAAAGAAAAAGAGCTCCCCGCGGAAGGAAACCGCATCATGGGAAGAGAAATTGCCGGAGGAAAGACCGCAGAGCTTTGCGACATAGACCCGAAGATGGGAACGGTGGTCGTCGAAGGGGTCCTTTTTAAGATCTCCGAGCGTCTGATCAAAAACGGAAACCGATTGGTATCCCTCTTGATTACGGATCATAAGACCACGGTCTGCGCCAAGGCCTTCGTTACCGAGGCAAAATGTCAGGAAATAATCGAATTGCTAAATCCGGGGGATGCGGTCAAGATTCGCGGAGAGGTCCAGTGGGACACATACGAGAATATGAACAGCATAATGTTCAAGGATCTTGAGAAACAGGAAGGCATCGCAGGACGCGAAGATACATGGCAAGACGGCAAGAGGGTGGAGCTTCATATTCACTCGAAGATGAGCCAGATGGACGGCTTCAACGAGCCGTCGGACATCGTTTCCCTCGCAGCAAGGTGGGGGCAGCCAGCGGTTGCAATCACCGACCATGGCGTCGTTCAGGCATTCCCGGACTGCGCGGCCGAGGCAAAGAAGCAGGCCGAAAAAGGCCGCCCGATCAAGGTGATCTATGGCCTGGAAGGATATGTCTTCGACGATGCGGACTGCAAGGACGAGAATGGACAAATCGACTACAAGACAAAGCCGACGAATCATATTATAATTCTTGCCAAAACCCAGGAGGGGCTGAAGAATATATACAAGCTCGTTTCCTATTCGCATTTGGATTATTTTTACAAAAAACCGCGTCTCCCGTGGTCTGTCATCGAGGCACACAGGGAGGGCCTTATCATAGGCTCCGCCTGCAGCTACGGTGAGGTTTTTATGTCGATGGTCAAACAGGTTACATATAATAAGCGGACGCATACGCAGAATATAATCGAACAAAAGAGCGCCGATGAGCAAGAAAGGCTCGCGTCTCGATATGACTATCTCGAGATACAGCCTATCATAAACAACCGATTTATGCTCGAGAGCGAGTTTTATCTCGACGGAAAGCGCATCGAAACCGAGGACGACCTGCGCGCGATAAACAAAAAAATCATCGCCCTGGCTGACAAGCTCGGAAAGCCTGTGGTTGCAACGACTGACTCCCACTATACCGAGCCCGGCGATGCCATTTATAGAAACATCATCATGGCAGGGATGGGATATGACGACGCGGAAAACGGCGAGGGCCTTTATATGAAGACCACCGACGAGATGATGCAGGAGTTCTCTTATCTGGGAG
>CAVGEP010000026.1:0-14447 GCA_963628105.1 Alistipes communis | reverse complement strand
GTTGTAGCTGATTCGAGAGCACCAAGAGACGGCAAGTTCATCGAAGAAATCGGATACTACAACCCGATGACAGAACCAAAGGAAATCAAAATCGACGCAGAAAAGGCCAAGAAGTGGTTAGGAAACGGCGCACAGCCAACCGAAACTGTAAAGACTTTGTTTAAGAAGTCCGGAATTATTGAATAATAAGGAAGCGGTGAAAGCTAATGACTAAATTGGTTGAGGCGATTGCAAAGGCACTTGTTGATAGCCCTGATGAGGTCGTTGTGACAGAGAGCGAAGATCGCCGCGGGACGGTGATTGAGCTCAGAGTCGCACCTGATGACATGGGCAAGGTAATCGGTAAGCAAGGAAGAATTGCGAAGGCTTTGCGTACCGTAGTTAAGGCTGCGGCCACGAGAAATAATCAGAAGGTGACGGTTGAGATCGCAAAAGAATAACAATTGCTTGCAAAAATTCGGGCACATACTTTAGACAAAGAAAATGTTTAGGTATGTGCCTGTTGTATAAGCGGAGAAAAGACATACGCATGGAAAAAATCAAAATCGGAAAAATCGTAAACGCGGTCGCGCTTCGCGGCGAGGTCAAGGTCTACCACTACTCGGACTACAAAGAAAGATTCGAGGAGCTTGACAGAATCTTGCTGGAGCACAAAGGAAAATACGAAGAATATGAGATCGAGGCTGCAAGATACCAAAAGGAAATGGTAATCCTGAAGCTCAAAGGCGTAAGCGACAGAAATGCCGCAGAGGCCCTCAAGGAGCGCGATATATATATAACGGAGGCGGACCTGCGCGAGCTGCCGGAGGACACGTTCTATGTCAGAGACCTAATCGGCTGCAGGGCGCTCGATGCGGAGGACGAAAGCCAAATCGGAATCATAACCGATGTGCTGCAAAATACCGCCCAGGATATATATAAGATCGAGCTTGCAAGCGGCAAGGAAGCACTTATTCCGGCCGTAGGTCAGTTCGTAAAGGAAGTCGATACGACCCAAAAGTTCGTCAAAATCAGCCTCATACCCGGATTTATCGACGAAGATGCCATCAAGGTAGAATAACAAAAGCAAGAAAAGAAAAAGCAGAATATAGAATATAAAAAGATGAAAATAAATATTTTGACCCTCTTTCCGGAAATGTTTACGGCCGTGACGGACAGCAGCATTCTGGGAAGGGCACGCGAAAAAGGAATATTGGAAATAAATTTAATAAATATTCGCGACTTCAGCAAGGACAAGCATAACAAGGCAGACGATTATCCATTCGGTGGGGGCCTTGGCATGGTAATGCTCCCGCAGCCCGCATTCGACGCCCTGCGGTCGATAGAACCCGGCAAACCCGCGGAGGAACCCGGCGAATCTGCGGAGGAACCCCTCAATGCCCCTGCCGCCTCCGCCCCAACCCCGAAATCCAAGATGATCTATATGTCCCCACGGGGCAAAATCCTTGATCGGGAGAAAATCGAGGAGCTTGCGGCGCTGGAGGAAATAACCATACTCTGCGGTCATTACGAGGGCGTAGACCAAAGAATAATAGATGAGTGGAACATGGAAGAAATCTCCATAGGCGACTACATCCTGACGGGAGGAGAGCTTGCCGCAATGGTCCTTGTCGACAGCGTCTGCCGGTTCGTGCCAGGCGTCCTGGGGACGAAGGAATCCGCAACAGAAGAATCCGTCTACTCGGGGCTTCTGGAATATGACCAATATACGAAACCGCGCGAATACGAGGGCCTGTCGGTGCCCGCGGTTCTCCTGAACGGAAACCACAAGCTCATACACCTCTGGCAGTACGAAAATTCTCTGAGGCTCACGCGCGAGCGCAGACCGGATTTGTTCGAAGCTTATGTAAAATGGTCAGAAAATTCGGCTGATTTGACGAAGGACGAAAAAAAATTACTCGAAAAAGTAAAGGAAGAAATTTAGGCATAGCATCGTAATTTCCAAGGTGAAGATTGTGTCAAAAGCCGAGATAATACCTTGTATTGCGGAGAGGCTTGTGTTAAAATATTATGATGAAAAATAATGATGCGAAAAGCACAAAATCAAAAGCAAAGATATATATAACAGCCTATGTCCTCATATTTGTGGCACTTTATGTATATATATACATAGTGCCGAGGGTGTCGGACATCTTCGTCGATACATATATTGCGGAGTATGGCACACTCGAAAATGCCGTCGATACAAGCCTGCTATTTGTACGCGACGAGAAGGTTTATGAGGCCGCAGGTTCCGGAGCCGTAAGCAGAGTAGCATCTCAGGGGAAGCTGGTGCGAAAAGGCGCAAAAGTCGTGACCCTCGGAGGAAGCGCATGCTACACTACGCAGCGCGGCATTATCAGCTATTTTTATGATGGCATGGAAGGGACGCTCACGCCGGATAAGCTCGATATGATAACAATTTCGAGTCTCGATGCGGCCAGGTCCCAGGACTTCAAAATCCAAAAGTGCAAGTCCAAGAGTGCCGAAAGCGGAGACAAGCTTTTTAAGGTGGTTGACAATCAGCAATGGTATCTTATCGCATGGCTTTCGGCAGAAGATGCGGAAGGCATAGCAGAGGGCGGAGCTGTAAGCATCGACTTTAATGACGGAAACAGGCTAAAGATGAAAGTAAAATCGATTGCCACAGAGAAGAACGAAGAAACAGAAAAACAAAAGATCGTCCTTTCGTGCAACAGATATTACGAATTTTTCGATAAATATAGGGCGAAGGACTGCAAGCTCATCAAATCGAGCCGCACGGGGATTCTTCTGGAGACTTCCAGTATCGTGGAGGAAGACGGCCAAAAGGGCGTTTACGTAAAGGACAAGTTCGACAGCTATAACTTTACGCCGATAAGCATCTTATCCACAGACGGCGATGTGACCGTTGTCGAGAAGAACTATTACTATGACGAAGATGGCAAGACCGTTGCAACCGTAAAAAATTACGACGAAATACTAAAAAGCAAAACAAAGAGCGAGGGAGAGTGAAATCATGTCAATCAGAGATAACATAGCCCGCATTACCGAGCAAAAGAACGCGGCAGCCGGCCGCTCAGGGCGTAGCGGTGAGGATGTGCTGCTCGTGGCGGTAACCAAGCTCCACGATGCGGATGAGATAAATGAGGCCATAGATTGCGGAATCACGGACATCGGCGAAAACAAGGTTCAGGAAATCATGAACAAGTACGACGCCGTCAAACCCGTAAGATGGCACCTCATCGGGCATCTTCAGACAAACAAGGTAAAATATATCATAGACAAGGTTTGCATGATTCACTCGGTGGATTCGCTGAAGCTGGCAGAAGAAATTGACAAACGCGCAGCTCAGCACGGGATTACCATGGACATATTGATCCAGGTAAATTCCGCCATGGAAGAAAGCAAATTCGGGATAACCACGGAGGAAACCGGACAGATGATCGCAGATATTCTTGCGAATTGCCCGAATATCAGAATCCGCGGGCTGATGTGCATCGCGCCTTTCGAGGACAATCCGGAGGATGCGAGAGAATATTTTGCGGCAGTCAAGAGGCTGTATGACGAATATAAAAAAATTGACGAGCCGAGGATCGATTTCAAGTATCTTTCCATGGGCATGTCGAACGACTTTGAGGTGGCGATTGAAGAAGGCTCCACGCTGATCAGAGTAGGTACGTCGATATTTGGAGTCAGAGATTATTCGAAAAAAATGGGAGGAAACTAGTATGGGATTTTCAGAAACACTTAAAAAGCTTGTAGGAATTGACGAGGTTGCGGACGGCGAACTGACGGAAGACGAAATAGAAGAAGCAAAACAGCAGGTCATCAAGGAAGAAACGGCCAGAAAGCCAATAACCGGCGAATTCCGTACGAATGCAGCATCTACCGACATGCCTAAGGCAATTCCGATCGGAAAAGGAGTTTCGTTCGCAGGCACAAATACCTTTACCCTGGTGGTTATCGAGCCTAAGAGCTTCGACGAGTGTCCGAAGCTTGTGGACAGTCTCAAGAGCAGGCGCCCCGTAGTTATCAATCTCGAAAAGATCGAGACGGAAACTGCCAAAAAAATCTTTGACTTCCTCAGCGGAGCAACCTATGCCCTGAATGGCAATGTTCAGAAGGTTGCAAACAACATATTCATCTTCGCCCCGGAAAAGGTTGATATTACAACAAATCAAGAAGAAAGAGGCGGAATTGATTTTGGCGCGAACAAGAGCCCTTGGACCGGCAGATAAGAGCAGATAAGAAATGATTGGAGGACGAAGATATGATTACACCTTCTGATATCGAAAACAAACAGTTTGGCAGAGTAAAAAAAGGATATAACCCGGACGAGGTGGATGATTTCCTGGATCTTGTCATACTCGACATGGAAAAACTCCTGCGCGAAAACCGTCAGCTGAAGGATGAGCTCGGCAAGGCGCATACTCAGGTAGACAAGCACATGAGCAGCGAAACCAGCGTATACGAAACCCTCGAGGCAGCCAAGTCCCTCATGAACGACATCGCGGCCAGCGCGGAGCGCAGGGCCGAAATCCTGCTCAAAAATGCCGAATTGGAAGCAGATATAATTACAAAAGAAGCTAAGGAGTCGATCGCCAGACTTACCGAGGACGGAAACCGCCTCAAGACGAAGGTCGAGATGCTCAAGAGCAGATATAAGAATCTCCTGGAGGCTGAGCTTGAGAGAGTAGATTTTCTGGGAGAGGATTTGATTGAAAACTTCGAGAAGGACTTCATGCCGGCATCGATGACCGAACCTGCCGAAAAAGAAGCACCGAAGTATGAGCCTGTCGAAAGTGCGAAGACCAAGATAGAGGCCGCTCAGGAACGCCCTGAACAGCCGGAGCATCTGGCAGAAGGCAAGGAAGACCCGGATCTCAAAAGGACCATGGTGAACATCCGATGAGATGGGCAAAATACCTGCTCATGGCGGCAATAATTGCGGCAGACCAGCTGTCAAAGCTTGCCGTGCGGGGGAATTTGGCCATAGGCGAGTCGCTACCGGTTATCGGAGACTTCTTTGCGATAACTCACATCTCAAACTACGGCGGAGCGCTCAGCATGTTCGAGCACAATATGACGCTTCTGATCGGAATCCCGCTGATTGCAATTGTTGCAGCAATCTGGTATATGGAAAATCATAGGGAATGCCACGGCACTTTAGCTTATGCCATCGTGCTGATAGCCTCGGGCGGCATCGGAAATCTTATAGACAGGCTTACGCAAGGGTTTGTAACGGACTTCTTGGATTTTACATCAATTCCCGGCTGGAACTGGATATTCAATATCGCCGATATTGCCGTTTGCATAGGATGCTTCCTTATGATTTTGTATATTTTCAAGTTCGACAAGACGAGCGCAAATGCAGGCTCTGCGAAACCGGAGGAAACAAATGGAGCAAATGGAGCAAATGAAGCACATGGAGCACATGGAGCAAAATGAAAGATATACATTCTTTATAGACAAAGAAAACGAGAGCACCAGAATCGATTCGGTGCTTTCTTTGCTACTTCCCGATACATCGCGAAGCTTCATACAAAAGCTCATAGAAAGCGGCAATCTCAGCCTCAACGGAAGCCCCATGACCTCAAAGAAATACAAGGTCTGCGAGGGAGATAGGGTCGAAATTGTGGTTCCGCCCCCTGAGAAGCTTTCGGTGGAGCCGGAGAACATTCCCCTCGACATCGTCTACGAGGACGAGGACGTGCTGGTGGTAAATAAGCCAAAGGGCATGGTGGTGCATCCTGCGGCAGGTAATTACACTGGCACCCTCGTAAATGCGATCATGTATCACTGCGGGGACAGACTTTCATCCATAAACGGAGTGATTCGGCCCGGAATCGTACACAGAATCGACAAGGATACGAGCGGTCTTCTGATGATAGCCAAAAATGACGCGGCCCACGAATCCCTGTCGAAGCAGCTTGCGGAGCACAGCATTACCAGGCGGTACAAGGCGCTTGTATATAATAATTTTAGCGAGGATAGCGGAGATGTGGATGCTCCCATCGGAAGAGACCCGAAGAACCGGCTGAGACAGGCGGTAACTGCCCGGAATTCAAAGCGCGCGATAACCCACTGGACCGTCCTGGAGCGCTTCGGTAGATACACGCTCATCGAGGCGAGGCTGGAAACAGGAAGAACGCACCAAATCAGGGTACACATGGCATATATCAAGCACCCGCTCGTAGGGGATCTTGTCTACGGGCCAAAGAAACAGGCCCTGGCAATGGACGGGCAGATGCTGCATGCCCAGGCCCTGGGATTTGTTCATCCGAGGACGGGAGAGTATATGGAGTTTGCAAGGCCTTTGCCGAGCGAATTTCAGGATTTGATTGAGAGGTTACGAAATGGGAAACAAAACGGGGGGATAAAATAAAAAATAAAATGAGTAGCAAAATAAGTAAGTATGCGTCACGGAGAAGCCGCCCCGCAAGAGTCAAGCAGGGCGGCTTTTGGAATAGCTGCATAGTATTTTGATTTGAGATTTTTTCCGGTAAAACAGCAACAAAAGGAAGTTATGCAAGCAATAAATAATGGGATTTTGGCCCCGGAAAGGCCGGTTCAAAGGGGTATCATTCGAACTTCTCTATTCGAAATAGCTAAAAATCTTTTACATCTCAATCGTCCGACTTAATGTAATCGATGCAGCTCTCACATACGTATCCGCCGTGAAATGCGACGATGTGATCTGTATTCCCGCATAGTGAACAGTTACAACTCTTTTCCATCTCTATACCTCCCCATAAATGATTTTATTAAGCCCGTTCTAAGATGTAAGAAAATCATAAAATAAACGGCAAGAAAAATAAAGAAAAAAATGGCGAAATGTAATAACTCGTACTCTAAATGTAACAATTCGTACTTTTACCGTTTTGGCGTAACAAAATGTTACAAAATAGGGCAAAATTCTGCAAGAAAATGAAAATAAAATGAAGAAAATGTATTGCCTTTGTATTCCAAATATAATAAAATAATGTCGTATGTAAAAATATGCACAAAACTAAATAAGGAAGGGGTAATTTATGGAAAAAAAAGATTCTGCAGCAAAACCCGTTATTCAGGTGCGAAACCTGAGCAAGGTTTATGTAATGGGTCAGGAACACGTGGTTGCCTTGAAGAACATCAATCTTGCCATAAACAAAGGAGAGATCTGCTGCATTTTTGGCACCTCCGGTTCCGGGAAAAGTACACTGCTGAATCAGCTTGCAGGTCTTGAAAAACCGACCAGGGGAGATGTTTTAATCAACGGGCGGTCGATTTCTCGGATGAACGAGAACGAACTCGCCGCCTTTAGACAAGAGCATATAGGTTTCGTCTTTCAGTCCTATAATCTGCTGAAAGAACTGACCTGCGTGGAAAATGTGGCAATGCCGCTGATGTTTCATGGCGTTCCCAGAGAAGTGCGGGAGCTGGAGGCAAAGAAAATGCTTCACAGAGTCGGACTTATGCACAGACTGAATCACTTTCCGGGGCAGATGTCCGGCGGTCAGCAACAGAGAGCCGGAATCGCCAGAGCCTTTATCAGCAGACCTGCGATCGTCTTTGCTGACGAGCCAACCGGAAACCTTGACTCAAAGACCACCAAAGAGGTCATGGGAATGATTCGGGATTTCTCGAGAAAATTCCACCAGACCATCGTGCTGGTGTCCCACGATCCCGAAATGACAACTTATGCTGACCGCATAGTTACGCTCATCGACGGAAATATCGTCAGCGACGAGAAAATGAACCACGAAGACGAATAGAAACAGCAAATAGTAAGAATGGGGAAAAGAATATGAAAAAGTTAATGAAAAAATGTTTAATTTTTAGCATGGCGCTGGCGATGGTGCTTAGCTCCATGAGCATGAGTGCATTTGCGGATGGAAGTAGCGGCAGCGATTCATCTGTAGTCAGCACATCTTATCAGGTAACATCTTATACCGTTACAAATACCAACAATGTAGAGTTGAGTACTATAAATAAAGGCGACACAGTAAATATTGCAGTTACTATTAAATTAAATTCAACTAACTCTAGTGTAACTACGAGCGATGTGTCAAGGCTGGTCGACAGCTTTAGCGGTGGGACTGTATCAGAGATTGCAGATGTGACGGGACAAACGAGCAAAACAATTAACATAGCGTTTGCCGGACTTAAGTACACCGGAACCGGTCAGAGCCTAAAGTTTATGGTTCAAAACGGAACAAGTTACGAAAACTTGGAAGTCACCATTGCCGAGGCCAAGGTCTATGAGGAGCCATCTAGTGACAGCGACAGCAGCTACACTCCGGACAAGATCCCGGCTCCGAAGGCCATCTTTAGCAGAAACGACCTTGGAAGCGACATCAAGGCAGGAGAAACCAAGACCGTAACAATCACCGTGAAAAATGTAGGCAAGGCGAATATGGTGAGCCCGATTCTCACGCTGACGCCGTCGGACGCCCTTATGATCGTGGGCGGGACGACATCCTTTGAGATGGCTACCATCAACACGGGAAAGACGGCAACCGTGAGCCTTCAGGTGAAGGCGCTTAGCAAGATAGAAAATGCCAGCCAGTATTTAGAAGCAAAACTCGATTATGACTATTATGACAGAGTAAGCACCGTAAGTAACAGCGTAGAAGGAAAGATCTCTATCCCTGCAAAGCTTACCACGGCCGCGGATACCACCACCGACGAAGTGGCAAATCCGGTGCCGAACATCATCGTGACAAAGTTCAACTACGGCGGAGAGTCCGTTGCGGCAGGGAGCAGCTTTAACTTCTCCTTTAAGTTTAAGAACACCAGCAGCGAGCTTGCCATCGACAATGTGGTAGTTACCGTGGACAGCGGCGAAAACCTCCTGCTTAACGGCAGCTCAAACTCCTTCTTCTTCGACAAGATAAAGGCAGGAAACTCCAAGACCGTGAGCGTTCCGATGAAGGCTATTAAGACCCTTACGGTAAATTCCCAGACGGTTTCCGTAAGCTTCAAATATGAATATGTTGACCAGAAAAAGAGAACCCAGGCAACTTCGGAAGCAAAGCTTTCCGTGCCGGTTTATCAGCCGGACAAATTTGAAATTTCAAAGCCTGTGCTTCCGGATTACATAGCAGAGGGGGACGAGGTGAGCATAACCCTAAACTATGTAAACAAGGGTAAGACCCAGATTTCCAATGTGGAGGCAAGCCTCGAAGGGGATGTTACCTCCTCATTATCTACGCAGACCGTAGGAAATCTTGATCCCGGAAAGAACGGGGCCATCGCACTTTCCGCAACAGCAGTAAGCGCAGGAGAGACCGAATTCGATGTAAAGGTTACATACGAGGACAGCAATGGCGATTCGAAGGAAAGAATTTTCCCGGTAACCATGACCGTTCAGGCGGCAGAGCCTTATGTTCCGGACGATAATATCGACGACGGCGGAGATACCGGGGAAACAGGCGGATTTAACTGGTGGATTCTTGTTGCCGCAGCAGTTGTTATTGCCATTGCGGTTACCATAGTTCTCAAGAAAAGAAAAAAAGCCAAAGCGGCAAAGCAGGAGCAGGCGCTTTGGGACAGCTGGGATGATGAGCTTGGCAGCGACAACAACAAAGGGGAAAAATAATGAAGTTTTCAGATATTTGGAGAATGTGCGCAGATAATCTGAAAAGGAGAAAAGGGCGTACATTTTTGACGGTTCTGGGCGTGTTTATCGGATGCTGTTCCATCATCGTGATGGTTTCCATCGGTATCGGCATGACCGAGATGCAGGACCAGATGATTTCAAACATGGGGGATTTGACCATCGTAGAAGTTTATCAGGGAACCTCCACGGAGGGGCAGCCCGCCAAGCTGAATGACGATGCGGTAGACAGCTTCTCGGAACTTGCGGGGGTGAAGGCGGTATATCCCAAGTACGAAAATTATGAGTATAGCTTTAACATTTTCGCAGGACTCAACAACAGGTATAGCGCGCAATATGCTACCATTATAGGAGTAAATACCGATGCCATGGAGGACATGGGCATAGAGCTTGTGGAAGGTGAAACCGCTGGAAAGGGCAAGGATGAAGGCGTATGCGGACAGTACTTCGAGTATTCCTTCAAGGATACCCTCATGCCCGAAGGAAGCAATACGATTGAATACTGGTCCTATATGTACGATGATAACGGCAACGAAATCGAAAACCCGGACTTACCGGATCCGTATTTTGACGCCATGACAACTCCTGTGACTATACAGGCGACGACAAACGACATAAACCAGACCACCTACGAAAGAGAAATCCAGATTACCGGAAGAACCAAACAGGATACCGGAAAGGGATACGAAACCTCCCAGGGGCTGATGATCAGCGTGGATACCTTTAAGGACATCGTTTCCAAGATTACCGGCGTTCCGGTAGGAAAGACCGAATATACCAGCATAAGCGTCAAGGCTACGGATATAGACAGCGTTGCGGATGTTGAGGCAGCCATCAAGTCCATGGGATACAGCACTTCCTCCATGGCAAGCATCCGTGAGGAAATGCAAAAGAGCGCAAGACAGACCCAGATGATGCTTGGGGGACTTGGTGCGATCTCACTCTTCGTTGCGGCAATCGGCATTACCAATACCATGATTATGTCCATTTCCGAGCGTACAAAGGAGATTGGCATCATGAAATCCCTTGGCTGCTATATCAGGGACATCCGGGCAATGTTCCTTATGGAAGCAGGAGCCATCGGACTCATGGGCGGAATCTTTGGCAGCATTATAAGCCTGATGGCCTCGTGGATAATAAACATCGTTTCCTTTGGCCAGGGCTTTACAGAAGAGACCTTCAAGATGGCAGTGCTGGGCGGCGAAGGCGTAACCCGAGTTTCGGTAGTACCGCCGTGGCTAATTCTCTTTGCGATCTGTTTCTCGATTATGATCGGTCTTGTTTCGGGCTACTACCCGGCAAACAAGGCGGTTAAGATACCGGCACTGGAAGCAATCAAGAGTGAGTAGAAAAACAAGTAAGAGCGAGCAAAAGAAAGATTTGATGATCCACCACATGGCTCAAAGATAAAAGAGGTGATATACCTATGAGGTGCCCATTTTGCAACAATCCTGATACGAAAGTGATCGATTCGCGCCCGACGGACGAGGGATATGCCATCAGGCGGCGCAGAGGCTGCGACAGCTGCGGAAGGCGATTTACCACGTTCGAAAAGGTAGAAGAGTCCATCCTCATGGTAGCAAAGAAGGATTCGAGCAGAGAGGTCTTTGACAGAAACAAGGTTCTGAGCGGGATCGTCAAGGCATGCGAAAAGAGACCTGTTCCGATGAGCAAGATGGAAGAGATGGTTGCCGAGATCGAAAAGACCCTTACAAACCTCATGGAAAAGGAAGTAAGAAGCGAGTATATCGGCGAGCTTGTGATGGAGCAGCTCAAGAAGGTCGATGAAGTGGCCTATGTGCGGTTTGCATCGGTTTATAGGCAGTTTACGGATGTAAATACCTTTATTAGCGAGATTGAAAAACTGATAGGAAAGCGGGACAAATAAGAATGACACAAAGAATTTTTCAGATTGCAATTGATGGACCGAGCGGCGCAGGCAAGTCAACCATTGCCAAGGCGGTGGCTAAGAAGCTGGGCATAGAATATATCGACACGGGAGCCATGTACAGGGCGATCGGGCTAAAGATGAAGAGGCTTGGGATCCCGATGCAGGAGACCGAGATACTGCTTGAGATGCTGAATACGACGGATATAGACTTTGCGGATGAGCATATTTATCTGGATGGTGAGGATGTGAGCGGGCTAATCAGAACCCAGGAAATCTCGAAGGCCGCATCGGACTGTTCGGCTTTCGCCTCCGTGAGAAAAAAACTTGTGGCCCTCCAGCAAAAGATGGGACAAAAGAAGAGCGTAATCATGGACGGCAGGGACATCGGGACGGTTGTCCTAAAGGACGCCCCGTATAAGTTTTTCCTTACGGCAGAGGATGAGGAGCGCGCAAGACGGCGCCACGCAGAGCTCGCAGCAAAGGGACAGGATATAAGCTTCGAAGATGTGCTTTTGCAGCTCAGAGAGCGCGATCACAACGATTCGACCAGAGAGGTAACCCCGCTCCGAAAGGCAGATGATGCCGAAGAAATCGACAGCACGAACATGAGCATACAGGAAGTCGTGGATTATATCAGCAATAAAATCAAATAAAGATTCGAAAAGAAAATAGTAAAAGTAAAAAAAATAGAAATGAAAATCCTTCTCGGACAAGCTATCCCGAGGAGGATTTTTGCGCGAGTAGGGAAACTCCCGGCGGGGAGCGCCGTAAGCCGCGCCTCCCGCCCCGCATGGAAGGCACGGCGGCGGAAGGCACGGCGGCGGGCTGGGCTCTTCACCCCAAAAACACAAAATAATGCACCGAGAATGCTTGTACTGAGGCAAAAAAAATGCTATAATTTTTTTATCTAATGTATTCTGACAAAATGGGATTTGTATGTTCAGACGCAAGGGGTTTCGCTTTTTATAAAAGGGGGAACCGAGATGAAAATGAAAATGCTTCCGCAGGAAGAAAGACCTGTGGAAAAGGCGGAGTTCTGCGGAGTCACCGCACTGTCAAATATTGAACTTCTGGCGGTGCTGCTGGGCTCAGGGACACGCGAAAAGTCCGCCATGGGCCTTGCCGAAGAAATAATCTCCGCAAGCGAGGAGGGGATTTCCTTCTTGGGAGACTGCACGGTAGATGAGCTAAAGACCATCAAGGGCGTAGGCAGCACGAAGGCTACAAGGGTACTTGCAGGGATCGAGCTTGGGAGGCGCGTTGCACAATGCCCTTCCGCAAACAGGCGCGCGATACGCAGAGCAGAGGATGTGGCAAACTTTTTTATGCGAGAATTGCGCTACGAAAAGAAAGAAAACTTCAAGGCGGTTTTGCTCAACGCGAAGGGCGAAATCATATCCGTCGAGTCGATTTCTGTGGGAGATCTGACCATGGCTCCCGTGCATCCGAGAGAGGGATTTCGCCAAGCCATCAAAAAGAGCGCCGCTGCCGTGATATTTGTACATAATCATCCCAGCGGAGACGCACAGCCAAGCCGGGAGGACATACAGACCACAAGGCGCCTCATGGAATGCGGCACGTTGCTCGGAATCAAAGTAGTGGATCATATAGTAATAGGAGATAACAGGTATCGCAGCATTGCGGCGATCATAGACTCAGAAAAATAAAAAAGAAAAACAATTCAGAATTGTCTTATTTAACGGAGGTAACAAAATGTGCAGTTTATTCAAAGCTAAAGATATGGGAATTGACCTTGGTACGGCCAACACGCTTATTTATGTGAAGGGCAGCGGAATCGTTCTGAACGAACCATCGGTTATCGCGGTAGACACGCGCCGGAGCAAGAACATCTGGGTAGGAAATGAGGCAAAGAGGATGCTGGGCAAGGCTCCTGCAGATGTCTCCGTCGTAAGACCGCTGCAGGACGGCGTAATCTCAGACTTCGACAGGACGGCGGACATGCTGAGATCTTTCCTCGAGGCTGCACTCAAGATAAAGAGAATCCGAAACTTCAGAGTTGCGGTCGGCGTTCCGAGCGGCGTTACAGAGGTCGAAAAGAGAGCAGTAGAAGAGATCGTAAGGCAGATGGGAGCCACGGAGGTATTCATACTGGAGGAACCTATGGCTGCCGCAATCGGCGCAGGGATGCCGGTTGACGGACCTGACGGCTGCATGATAGCCGATATAGGAGGAGGCACCACGGATGTTGCAATCATCGCGCTGGGAGGAGTTGTAACCAGCACATCCATAAGACATGCCGGCGACAAGATGAACGAGGCGATTATTCAATATATGAGAAAAAGGCATTCTCTACTCATCGGAGAACGCACGGCTGAACAGCTCAAGATAGGCATTGGCTGCGCCTGCATGGATGAGGATGAGAATGGCGATGAGATCATTACTACCATGGAAGCCAGGGGACGCGATATCATTTCCGGACTTCCGAAGACCATGGCGGTAACGAACAAAGACATTATGCTGGCACTGGAGGAATCGATCGACATTATAGTTGACGCAATCAAGTCTACGATCGAAAAGGCACCACCGGAAATTGCCGCGGACATCGCAGAATATGGGATGCTTCTCTCCGGCGGCGGCGGCAAGATCCACAATCTCGACAAGGTAGTAAAGAAAAGAACAGACATGGATGTAAGGGTCGCAGAGAACGCCTTCGAGGCAGTTGCCGAAGGCACCGGAATGAGCCTGGATGACATCGAAAAGCTCAAAGTTTACGCACAGAGCGGCAAGAAGAGATAGACACGAAATGAAATGGTTTATTGAACACAAATTAACAACGCTTGTACTTGCAATTTTGCTGGCGCTTGGAATCATATTCGGCATTTCTGTAGCGCACGGAGGTGGCGGAACAGGTGTATCGGATGCTTTGAACACGGGAATGAATGCCGTGTCGGGAGGACTCGGCTCGGTTACGCATACGATCAAAAGCAATATTACCGGTATTTTCTCATACAGAAAACTTCAGGCGCAGGTGGACAA
>CAVGEP010000025.1:0-14514 GCA_963628105.1 Alistipes communis | reverse complement strand
ATAACAAGGTAAAAATCAACTTCGTTGATACGCCGGGATTCTTTGACTTCGCAGGAGAAGTTCAGGGCGCGCTCAGAGGTGTTGAGGCTGCTGCCATTTTGGTAGACGCTTCCGCAGGCATTCAGGTCGGCACCGAAAAAGCCTGGGACGCATGCAAGAAATTAGGCTCGCCTAAATTCTTTATCATAAACAAGATCGACAAGGAAAATGTTGATGTTGAGGCGACCATCGCCCAGCTTCAGGATAAATTCGGAACCGCTGTTGTTACGCTGGACGACAAGGAAGCCATCTCAGAGGCGATAGCAGAGGTTGACGAAGAATATATGGACATCTATTTCAGCGAGGGCGAATTTACCGACGAGCAGTTCAGCAAGGGCCTCACAAAGGGCATCCTGCAGGGAGACATCGTTCCGGTATTCAAGTGCTCATCCATTACGGGAGAGGGCGTCAAGGAAGTTCTCCAGGAAATCATCGACTTCGTACCGAATCCGACCGTCGAGGGATACAAGGCGCTCAATGACAAGGACGAAGAGATCATCATAAAGGCAGACCCTGCCGCAAAACCTGTAGTATTTGTATTCAAGACGCTTGCTGACTCTTTCCTCGGAAAGATTTCGCTTGCCAAGGTTGTAAGCGGCAAGATCAGCGCAGGCATGACGCTCCACAATTTCAGAGTAGAAAAGGACGAAAAGCTGGGTTCCGTATTCTTTATCAGAGGCAAGAACAAAGGCGACTGCCCTGAGGCGGTAGCAGGCGACATCGTGGCTCTTGGAAAACTCGAATATACCAAGACAGGCGATACCTTGTCCGATAAGAATAATCAGATTACCATCAAGCCGATCAGCTTCCCGCAGCCGACCCTGTTCGTGGCAATCGAGTCCGCAGACAAGGGCGCAGACGATAAGCTCTCGACCGGATTTGCAAGATTAACCGAAGAAGACCCGTCGCTTATCCTTCAGAGAAACAAAGAAACCCGTCAGACCTTGGTCGGCGGCCAGGGCGAGAGCCAGATCAACATCGCTCTTGGCAAGTTAAAGGACAAATACGGCGTATCCGTAAACATCGTTCCTCAGAAGATCGCTTACAGAGAAACCATCAAGGGAACTTCCGATGTACAGGGCAAGCACAAGAAGCAGTCCGGCGGTTCCGGTCAGTACGGCGATGTTCATATCAAGTTCTCACCGTCCCAGGAGGAATTTGAATTTACCGAAGAACTCTTCGGCGGTTCCGTTCCGAAGCAGTATGTTCCTGCGGTCGAAAAAGGCCTCTTGGAATGTATGGAAAAAGGCCCTCTTGCAGGCTGCAAGGTTCAGAATGTAAAGGCAACGCTGTATGACGGCTCCTACCACCCGGTAGACTCCAACGAAGCGGCATTCAAGATCGCGGCTTCCCTGGCATTCAAGAAGGGTATCGCGGAGGCAAAGCCTTGCCTGCTTGAACCTATCATGAAGCTTGATATTACCGTTCCGGATGATTTCGTAGGAACCGTTATGGGCGATCTCCCTACAAGAAGAGGCGCGGTAATGGGTATGGATCCGCAAATCGGCGGAGGACAGATCCTCCATGCGGAGGCTCCTCAGGCTGAGCTTTTCGACTATGCAATCGCTCTTCGCTCCATGACCCAGGCAAGAGGCTCCTTTACGATGGAATTTGCAAGATACGAAGAGGTTCCTGCAATGAATGCCCAGAAGATCATCGAGGCTCACAAGGCTGAAGAAGAAGATAAATAATCGCAAGGCACAATCGCAAATAAATAAAACAAAATTTTTCAGAACCCCTGTAGACAAAGCAGGGGTTTTGTTATATAATCATCTCAGAACAGATGTTCGAAGTGGTTATGCCGCAAAATCACCGTAGCAGCCGGAGCTGAGGAAATAAGCGAGCAATTCATATCAAATCGGAACCGAAAAAGTGAAAGGAAATATTATGGCAAAGAAAGCGAAGACGGTATTTGTCTGCCAGGAGTGCGGATATGAGAGCACCCAGTGGATGGGAAAGTGCATCTGCGGCGCGTGGAATTCCTTTGTGGAAGAGAAGGTGCTGCCCGTAGATACCGAGGACATAAGGCAGCGGAGCAGCAGCCCGGCAGGGAATGCCAAGGCCTGCCGCCTCTCAGATGTCGGAACCGGCGAATATGACAGGATCGACACGGGAGGCGCAGAGCTCAATCGGGTGCTTGGCGGAGGCCTGGTAAAGGGCTCCCTGGTGCTGATCTCGGGGGAGCCCGGGATCGGAAAATCAACGATCATAATCCAGGCGGCAGGCAGAATCGCCGCTCAGGGAAAGACAGTTCTTTATGTTTCCGGCGAAGAATCCGAGGAGCAGATAAAGATGCGTGCAGATCGCGTATGCAGGTCCTTGCCGGAGCGCCTCTTTGTCATGTCAGAAACCAATATGGAAAATGTGGAGAAAGTCTGCGAAGAGCTGAAGCCGGACTTTCTCATAATAGATTCGATACAGACCTTATACAGCTCCCAGCTCGATTCCGCGCCCGGCAGCGTCTCGCAGGCCAGAATGTGCGCAAATCGCCTGATGAAACTCGGCAAACAAGATGGCTGCGCGATTTTTATCGTCGCCCATGTCACCAAAAGCGGCGATCTGGCAGGTCCGAAGACCGTAGAGCATCTGGTAGATTGCGTACTGAATTTCACGGGAGAGCGGGACGGAGAGCTTAGAATTTTGCGTGCATATAAGAACCGCTTCGGAACTACCAGCGAAATCGGAGCCTTCCGGATGGAGGCTTCGGGGCTTACGGAGGTCGGCGATGTTTCGGCGACCTTCCTGGAGAACCGCGAGGAGCTTCTCGAAGGCTCCGTGGCTGCCGCCATATACGAAGGCAGCCGCCCGCTTATGTTCGAGGTTCAGAGCCTCGTAACACCTGCAAATGTCGGATTCGCAAGGCGAACATCCGTAGGAATAGATAATGCGAGGCTCAATATGATACTGGCGGTCCTCGAAAAAAAAGCGGGCATTTCGCTGGCAGATCAGGATGTATATGTGAATGTTGTCGGCGGACTGAGACCGGAGGGAACGGGAGCCGACCTTGCAACGGCACTTGCAATATTCTCGTCCCGCAAGCGGCTGACCTGCACAAGGCGCACCCTGGCGGTAGGCGAGATCGGCCTGACGGGCGACCTTCGCTCCGTCCAAAATATCGAAAAGACCGCAAAGGAAGCGGCAAGGCTGGGTTACGAGCAGATCATCATGCCCCTTGGCAACGCAAAAAAAATCGGCAAGCCGGTTGACGGCTGCCGCATAATAGGCGCAAAGAATATAACGGAGGCAATTGCCGCATTTTCGGCGAAGGTCTAGTGCCCTACTTCTCAGGGCCTCCTGCCATATCCGTTTCGGCGAAGGTCCGGTGCCCTATTCTTCAGGGCCGTCCGACCTATCCGTCCTTTCGTGGCGATCCTTTGCCTTTTCTTTCTTTGCAATATCCAGTTCAAACCAGAATGTACTTCCTTTTCCCACTTTGCTCTCTACGCCGTAGTCCGCATTGTGCAGGAGAAGGATTTCTTTTACTATGGAAAGCCCCAGGCCCGTGCCGCTGGTCTGGCGGACATAGTTGGTGCTCGTCTTATAATATCGCTCCCAGACGTGAGCCAGCTCATCTTCCTTGATTCCCGGCCCGTGGTCGGAAACCTCGAGGCGGTATTTGCGGCCGACCTTTTTTATGGTCAGGGCGATGAACTTGTCTTCTCCGCAATATTTTACCGCATTGCTGGTAAGATTGGCAATAACCTGAGAAATCTTATCTCGGTCAGCAAGGACCATGCACTCCTTAGGGGCATTGAAGACAAAATCATAAGCCTCCTGCTCCTGATAGATGTCGTAGGTAGCCAGAATGGATGCCGCCGCCTCCGAGAGATCGAAAACCTCCCTGTGAAGTACGATTTTTTTTGTTTGCATTGCGGAAATCGTCGCCATATCGCTGACGAGTCTGCCCATTCTTTCGCTTTCGTCGATTATGACCTGCAGATGTGCATTTCGCTTCTCCGGATTATCACCGGACAGGTCGCGTATCATCTCGGCATATGAACGAATCATCGTCAGAGGCGTCTTTAGGTCGTGCGAAACGTTCGCAATCAAGTCCTTCTGACGCGCATCGGCATTCCCGAGCTCGTAAGCCGCGGTATTTAGGGTTTCCGCAAGGTTGTTTATCTCCGAATATGAGTTGCCGCGGAATTTTACCTCATAGTTGCCGCGGCCCATCTCCTTGGCGGTGGTGGTGATGCTCTTGAGAGGCTTCGATACTCTGCCCGCAAAATACAGCGCGCTCAAGAATGCGCCTATGAGCGCTATCAACGTAACATAAAAAAGCTGGTCCTTCAGTATGTCTACGGTGGAGCTTACCGGGTACAGCGGCGAGAAAATGTAGAGATAAACCTCATTATCTGCCGCCTTTCGTAGGTAGCGCGCATAAGCAAGCGTGCTATAATTTTCGAAGCCGGAATTTATCTTATAGGAGACGCTGCCGCTGTTTGACTTGGAATTTGCGAGCTTTTCCTTGAGCTGCGGGATCTGGTTCTTGTATTTGTATACCGGCAAAATGCTGTCAGACTCCGGCACAAAAAGCAGAAGCTGTCCGCCCGACTCCATCATTACATAGAAGTCGTTGCTTACGGAAAGCTCCTGTATCCGCTCGGTCAGGTCCTCATCCTTTCGCTCGTAGGCGTGGGTAATCGAGGAGGCAATCTGGTTTACCTCCGAGATCTTCATGTGTTCATAATAATTATTCAAGAAGAAAATCTGCAGGAACCAGATGAGGATTACGATCCCCAGTGCCAGCGCCGCAAAGTAAATCCAGAGTCTGAACTTTATGCTCTTTGCGTCGAAATTAATCTTCGTACTCAAATTTATAACCTACCCCTCTGAGCGTAACGATAAAATCTCTGTACGGGCCAAGGTTGTTCCTGAGATTCTTGATGTGCGTATCGATGGTCCTGTCATCCCCGAAGAAATCGTAGCCCCAGATGTCGGACAGAAGCTTGTCTCTGGAGAGGGCAATATTCTTGTTCTTCACCAGATAGAATAGCAATTCGTATTCCTTCGGGGTAAGATCAACCTTCTTGCCGTCAACCGTGACGGTTCTGGCCGGAATGTTGATTTCGAGCCCATCGAACTTCATTATATCCTGGACTACCGGAGATGCGGCCTTTCGCCTGGTAAGGACGGCATTTATTCTGGCCATGAGCTCCTTCGGGCTGAATGGCTTCACGACATAATCGTCAATCCCCAGCTCGAATCCGAAGAGCTTGTCATATTCCTCGCCTCTTGCCGAAAGCATTATGATCGGCACGTCGCGAAACTTTTTGATTTCTTTGCATGCCGAGAAACCGTCAAGCTTGGGCATCATTATATCCATTACGATCAAATCGTAGTCGTTGAGCTTGCAAAGGCCTACCGCACTCATTCCGTCCTCGGCCTCCGTAACCTCATATCCGCTGAATTCAGCATATTCTTTTATAACCTCACGAATTTTTGCTTCGTCGTCAACTACCAAAATCTTATACATGTCTGTTCCTCCTCCCGGGAATTCTTTGAGTTAATTTTACCATAAAAAATTTCTCAGTCAATATTTTAGACGAAATATATATTGACATAGTAAAAACTCTGTGATATTATGATAAATTTTTTGATGCCTTGACAGAAGTCCGCGAAAACCTTATACTGTATATATAGATATAGAATGGAGGGAGTATGTCATGTTTTCGGTGGGTGATAGAATTGTTTATCCGATGCAGGGCGCAGGCATAATTAAAAAAATCGAGGAAAAAAGAATCCTCGGCCAAACAAGGCAGTATTATACCTTGCAGCTTCCGTGCAACGATATAAACATCATGATCCCCGTTGATTCCGGGCAAAGCGTCGGAATTCGAGAAATTTCGAGCCGCGAAGAAATGCAAAAGGTTCTCCAAATCCTTTCTGCAGACAGCACGCCAATGGACACCAACTGGAACCGCCGCTACCGCGAGAATATGGAAAAGCTCAAGACGGGCGACATCCGGCAGGTGGCGGAGGTAGTCAGAAATCTTGTCAGAAATGACAGGACCAAGAAGCTTTCCACAGGCGAGCGCAAGCTTTTGACGGGCGCCAGGAGGATTCTTCTCAGCGAATTTGTCTTGTCCATGGGTATGGACTGGGACGCTGCGGAAACAATGGTTGACGGGGCAATTTAACGAACATGATGGAAACCGGCAGAGGCGATTCCGGTATTAAGCTCGCAGAATATTGGGCTTAATATGGACGCTTTGAACCGGAAAATATCTATAAAAATACAAAGGAAAGGAGGAAAATACAATGCTACAGAAAATTTTCAGAGCTTGCTTTACATTTCTGGGAGCGCTGGTCGGATACGAATTGTTTGCACTGGTCAAATTTCTTGTTACAGAGACCGAAATCGGCGGACAAAATGTCGCGATTTCCGGTACAGAGGAAGTTTGGTTTGCGGCATTTTTCGTTATTATCTTTGGAATACTATTCTTTCGTATATCTCCGGCACTCACAAGAAAGAGCAGGAAGGTAGCCGATAATATCGGCGATGATCTGCAAGGGATATCGCCCAGCGAATTGATGGGCGGCGCACTCGGCCTTGTAATTGGCCTTGTGATTGCATTCCTGCTCACGCAGATTTATCAGGATGTGATCAGCCAAAAGACGCTATATCTGACGATTACGGTAGGCATGTACCTGGCTCTGGGCTTCTTTGGAGCGGTTATCGGAAACAAAAAGCTGTCGGAGATGCTCATACTTTCGACCAGAAAGTCCGTGACTCAGCCGAGGCCTCAGCCGGAAGAAAACAGCTACGGATATAATGCAAAGGACAAAAAGAGCAACAGGGTACCCAAAATCCTCGATACAAGCGTCATCATCGACGGCAGGATTTTGGAGATCATGAAGACGGGCTTTTTGGAGGGCCCCATCGTAATCCCGGAATTCGTGCTCATCGAGCTGCAACATATCGCGGATTCGTCCGATGGCCTAAAGCGAAACAGGGGAAGACGCGGACTTGACATCCTCAAGAAGATCCAGACAGAATATGGCATCGAGATCTACAATACTGACTCCGAAAAATCCCTGAAGGAGATTCCGGAGGTCGACGTGAAGCTGCTGAAACTGGCGCAGATAATCAAGGGCAAGGTTGTTACAAACGACTTCAATCTCAACAAGGTTGCCGGCATCAAGGGCGTCGCGGTGCTCAACATAAACGAGCTTGCCAATGCCCTGAAACCGATGGTAATTCCGGGAGAGGCGATGACCGTAACCCTCATCAAACAGGGCAAGGACAGAAATCAGGCGGTTGCATATCTTGACGACGGCACGATGATCGTAGTCGAGGACGGCCGCAGCAAGATCGGCAAGACCGTGCAGATAAACGTTACCAGCGTGCTCCAGACGGCGGCCGGCAGGATGATATTTGGAAAGTTAAGAGATTAGACTATTAGACAAAAACAAACGCCGATGATCAGAGGAAACAGAGTAATTGCAATCATTGTAGCTGCCGGCCAAGGCAAAAGGCTCGGCAGCTCTTTGCCGAAACAATTTCTAAAGATAAAGGGCAGGACCGTGCTGGAAACGGCTGTCCTTGCATTCGAAAAAAACGAGATGGTAGATGAGATAATCATCGCCGCAAATCCCGATTATATAATACTTACCGAGGAAATTTGCAGAGATTTCGCAAAGGTTTCGAACATAGTGCCGGGAGGGGCTGCGAGGCAGGACTCGGTCGCGGCGGCGCTTGCCTGCGTGCAGGATGACGAAAGCATCGTGCTCATCCACGATGGGGCGAGGCCCTTTGTTACGGACAAGGTCATAAATGCGGTCATCGAAAGCGCGGAGCAAACGGGTGCCACGGTGCCCGCCATACCGGTAAAGGATAGTATAAGACAGGTTTCCAGCTCGCAGAGCTCATCCCTCGACAGAGACTGCCTTGCGGCAGTCCAGACTCCGCAGGGCTTCCGAACCTCCCTTCTCAAGGAGGCGCTAAAAAAGGCGGCAGAAGACGGATTTTTGGGCACGGATGATGCTTCGCTTGCGGAGAGGCTGGGTATAAATATCAGCATGGTAAAGGGCGAAGATAAAAACCGCAAGATTACCACCAGGGAGGACCTTCAGCCCGAGATGAGAATAGGAACAGGATATGATGTGCACAGGCTGACTTCGGGAAGAAAGCTGATTTTGTGCGGGGAGGAAATTCCGTTCGAAAAAGGGCTCCTCGGGCACTCCGACGCAGATGTGGCGCTCCACGCGCTCATGGACGCGCTGCTGGGAGCTGCGGGCCTCGGAGACATCGGAAGGCACTTCCCGGATACAGACGAAAAATACAGCGGAATTTCGAGTCTGCAGCTGCTTAAACGGGTTATGGAGCTTTTGCGAGACGAAGGATATTCCATCGGCAATGCCGATATTACGATAATCGCGCAGAGGCCGAAGATCGCCGCATATATTCCGAAAATGAGGCAAAATATAGCAAGGATACTTGCTTGCGATGAGAGCCAAATCAATATCAAGGGAACAACCACCGAAAAGCTCGGATTTATCGGGCGCGAGGAAGGAATTGCCTCAGAGGCGGTTTGCATATTATACAGAAACTAAAATACGAGGTGAAAAAAATGAAATTATCACAGATGCACTTCAAAACGCTCAGAGAAGTGCCAACGGAAGCAGAAATACCAAGCCATATTCTCCTGCTCAGAGCCGGAATGATCAAAAAGACCGTTGCCGGCATATATAACTATATGCCCATGGGCTGGAGAACCATTCGCAAAATAGAGCAAATCGTCCGGGAAGAAATGGACGCCCAGGGCGCCGAAGAAATGTATTCCCAGGTCGTTCAGCCGGGAGAATTCTGGGTTCAATCCGGCAGATGGTCGGCCTACGGACCGGAGATGTGGAGACTCAAGGACAGAAACGGCAGGGAGTTTTGCCTGGGGCCTACGGCAGAGGAAATCTATACGGATATTGCAAGATGCGACATAACCTCTCATAGGCAGCTTCCGAGAATGCTTTATCAATTTACGGATAAATTCAGAGACGAAGCGCGTCCACGGTACGGAATGATGCGTTCGAGAGTTTTCATAATGAAGGACAATTATTCCTACGACAAGGATCCTGCAGGCATGGACATAAGCTACGACAAGATGTTCGAGGCTTATACCAACTCATTTACCCGCTGCGGCCTTAATTTCCGCCCGGTAGAGGCAGACACAGGGGCAATCGGCGGCTCCAACTCCCACGAGTTTACGGCTCTTTGCGAATACGGCGAATCCGAAATCGCATACTGCGACTGCTGCGACCTTGCGGCTACCGTTGAAAAGGCGGCCTGCGTTGACGCCGGCCCTCAGAATGACGTGGAAATGCTGCCTCTCGAAAAAGTTTTCACGCCGGGAACCAAGACCATCGACGAGGTTGCGGATTATCTGAAATTAGATAAGAAACAGACCATCAAGGCTCTGCTTTTCGTGACCTACGACGAAGAGGGAAAAGAAAAGGAATATGTCGCGGCATTTATCCGCGGCGACAGAGAGCTTAACATGACCAAGCTTGTAAACGCTTTGAATATACCCGAATATGCCATCGAATTTGCAGACGAAGAGAAGATGTCAAAGGCAACGGGCTGCGTAGGCGGATTCACCGGACCTATGCATCTTCACGATTGCAAGATCGTGGTGGACAGCGAGCTTACCGGCCTCAAAAACCTCTGCGCCGGAGCCTGCGAGACGGATCACCACTATATCAATATGAACTACGGCAGGGACTACGAGGCAGATATCGTCGTTGACCTGAAGACTCTCAAAGAGGGGGATGCCTGTCCGAACTGCGGAGCACCGGTTCGCCACGCAAGAGGCGTGGAGGTTGGGCAGATTTTCAAGCTGGGAACGAAGTATTCCGAACCCATGGGAGCATATTATAAGGACGAAAAGCAGCAGGATCAGCCGATTTGGATGGGCTGCTACGGAATCGGAGTTTCCCGCACCTTCCAGGCGATTATCGATATGCCTGAGAATCACGACGAAAACGGGATAATCTGGCCTATGTCCGTTGCGCCTTATCACGTGATCATCACGGAGGTAAAGCCGGGAGATGCACAGCAGGATGCGGCAAGCGAAAGGATCTACGATGAGCTTATCAAAGCGGGAGTCGAGGTTTTGTGGGACGACAGAGACGAGCGCCCGGGAGTAAAATTCAAGGATGCAGACCTCATCGGAATCCCGGTACGCATCACCGTCGGAAAGCGCGCGGGAGAAGGAATCGTAGAATATAAGCTTAGACGCGATGCGCAGAAGAGCGACAAGAGCATAGATGAGGCAATTAAAGGTGCCATCGCCATCGTAAATGCCGAAAAGACGGGCAGAAATTATATGAAATAGAAGAGACAGAATAGAATCGAATCGAATAGAAATGAATAGGATAGAATAGGATAGAATCGAATAGAATAGAATAGAAAACATCGGAGGACGATAGACATGAAAAAATTTGTAATAGAAATGATGAACGGCGACGTGATGAAAGGCGAGCTTTATCCGGAAATTGCCCCTGCCACCGTAGAAAATTTTGAATCTCTGGTAAATGACCACTTTTATGATCATTTGATCTTCCACAGGGTAATTCCGGGATTCATGATCCAGGGCGGCTGCCCGCAGGGAAACGGCACAGGCGGCCCGGGATATACCATCAAGGGTGAGTTTGCCATGAACGGTTTCAAGAACGATCTGAAACACGAGAGAGGGGTACTTTCCATGGCGAGAGCCATGCATCCGGATTCGGCAGGCTCCCAGTTTTTCATCATGGTGGCAAACGCTCCGCACCTTGACGGTCAGTATGCGGCCTTCGGCAAGGTAACAGAGGGCATGGAAGCTGCCGATAAGATCGTGGGTGCAAAGCGAGATTATAACGACCGCCCGCTCGAAAAGCAGGAAATCAAGACAATAACTATCGTAGAGGAGTAGAGACAGATGGCTTTTTTTAGAGAAGTCGGCGAAGATATCAGGAATATGGTGGAAAAGGACCCGGCGGCCAGGAACGGCCTGGAGGTACTGGTTTGCTACCCGGGAATCTGGGCGCTGATTTGGCACAGACCCGCACATTGGCTGTATAACCACCACTGTCCCTTCCTTGCCAGAGTCATATCCCAGCTAACCAGATTTTTTACAGGGATAGAGATCCATCCCGGCGCAAAAATCGGCCGCAGATGCTTTATCGACCACGGCATGGCGGTGATTATCGGCGAAACGGCAGAGGTGGGAGACGATGTGACGATTTATCAGGGCGTTACCCTGGGCGGCACCGGAAAGGACACGGGGAAACGCCACCCCACCATCGGAAACCGGGTGGTGGTCAGCAGCGGCGCAAAGGTTCTGGGACCCTTCAAGGTGGGAGACGATGTGAAGATCGGGGCAGGCTCGGTGGTGCTGAAGGAAGTGCCGCCAAACTGCACGGTTGTGGGAATCCCCGGAACCATCGTCAAGCGAAACGGTAAGAGCACTACTCAGGATCTTAACCAGGTGGATTTGCCGGATCCAATCGCGGTCGAAATCGAATGCCTGCGAAGGCGCGTAATGGAGCTCGAGAAGCTTTTGCAGACGGAACACAAAATTGAAGCGGGCTGCATCGACTGCGCCGGAGCCTCAAATTTGGAGGAGACGCTGATGGAAGTCATTCGTGAGAAAAACGAAAAGAACCAAGAAAACCAAGAGAGCAGGGAAAGCCAAAAGAATCAATAAATCCAAGAGAAAGATATTATGCGAGAGGGAAGAGAAGATGAAGATTTATAATACCCTTACAAGAAAAAAAGAAGAGTTCGTGCCCATTGAACAGGGAAAGGTAAAGATGTATGTCTGCGGGCCTACCGTATACAATTATTTTCATATCGGAAACGCCAGACCCTTTGTTGTTTTCGACACCATGAGAAAATATCTGGAATATCGGGGCTACAAGGTAAAATTCGTCCAGAATTTTACCGATGTGGACGATAAGATCATAAACAGAGCCAAGGAGGAGGGCGTTACCGCACCGGAGATCTCCGAAAAGTACATCGAAGAATACTATAAGGACGCGGCGGCGCTCAATGTAAAGAAAGCAAATGTTCACCCGAAGGTTTCGGAAACCATGGAGGACATCATTAAATTTGTGCAGGATTTGATCGACAAGGGATACGCCTACGAATCCCAGGGGGACGTTTATTACAGAACCCGCAAATTCGATGGCTACGGAAAACTTTCCGGAAAGAACATCGATGAGCTGATTCAGGGCGCCAGCGAAAGAACCAGAAGCGCAGATGACATGAAAAAGGAAGATCCCCTGGACTTTGCTCTTTGGAAAGCCCGCAAGGAAGATTCCGAAATTGCATGGGAATCCCCTTGGGGCATGGGAAGACCGGGCTGGCACATCGAATGCTCCGCCATGGCGAAAAAATATCTGGGCTCCACGATAGACATTCACGCCGGCGGAGAGGATTTGCAGTTTCCCCACCACGAAAACGAAATCGCCCAGTCCGAGGCACACAATGGCTGCGAGTTCTCCCATTATTGGATGCACAACGGCTATATCAACATCGACGGCACGAAGATGTCCAAGTCCCTTGGAAACTTCAGAACCGTTCGGGACCTCTTGCAGCACTATGACGGGGAGGTTTTGCGTTTCCTCATTTTGAGCGGACAGTACAGAGGACCTATCGACTTCAACTCCGAGATTCTGGAGCAGTCAAAGAACGCCATGACCCGCCTCAGAAACGCCAAGTCGAACCTGAGTCATCTGATTGAAACAGGCAGCGGCGCCATGACCGAGGAAGAAAAGGAAAAATTGGCGGGCTACGATAAATACAGACAGGAATTCATCAAGGCCATGGACGACGACCTCAACACCGCAGACGCGATTTCGGCGGTATTCGAGCTGGTTACGGCAATCAATACCGCTGTGAAAGACGGCGCGAGCAAGGAATTTGCCGAAAAGTCCCTCGCGACCCTCATGGAGCTTTCCGGCGTCCTGGGGCTTCTTCAGCAGGAAGCAGAGGACAAGGTGGAAATCGACGAGGAGCTTGCAGCGCTTATCGAAGAAAGACAGCAGGCAAGGAAAGAAAAGAACTTTGCAAGGGCCGACGAAATCCGGGATATGCTCAAGGCTCGTGGCCTTGTTCTCAAGGACACTCCGCAGGGCGTGCAGGTCGTAAAGGCATAGCCGGGACAGGAAAAATATGAAGCAATCAAAGCAACTAAATCCAAGACAGATAAACACGACGGCGCTCGCCTACATAGGCGACGCCGTTTATGAAATATACGTAAGAGAGCACGTTTTGGCGGCGTCCGGAGGGAACTGCGCCGCGGTTTCGGGGGCGACCTCCGGTACGACCGCCGGCCCGACGACAGATGCGGTTTCCGGGGTAGCCTCCGGCAAGCAAAAGGCATACGGCGCCCATGTGGACGCCCTCCACAGGCGGGCGATTCGCTATGTCCGGGCAGAGGGACAGGCAAAGGCCATAAAGGCGATGCTGGCGGAGGGCTTTCTGACAGCGGAAGAAGAGGCGCTGGTGAAGCGCGCCCGCAACCATAAATCCGCATCGAAACCCAAGAATGCAGACGCCATGGACTATAAGTATGCTACCGCCTTTGAAGCGCTGATCGGATTCTGGCATCTGATGGCGCGGCGCGGCGATTCGGCCGGGACCGAATCGCCGGCGCAGGGGCTGCCACAGGGCGCAGGGCAGCCCCTGCCGGCTGCCGCTGCCGGCGGCGGCAGCCGCGCCGCGGAAGCCGCAAAACAGCGGGCAGAGGACATCATTTTCCGCGCCTTCGAAATAATCGAAGGGGCAGGCGACCCTAAAATTTCTGAAAGGAAGTGAAGTTTCTGATGAAGAATAACAGCGATTTGTTTTACACTTGCAGCCTTATCGAATATATCGGAAGAAAGCAAAAACAAAAGCGAGGCGCTGTCGCAAAGCTTTTGGGAAGAGAAACCATTAAACGAATATACAGATATGCAGATGTTTTTCACTGCGAACCCATAGAAAAGACAGCCGACGATTTCATCAATCTGTGCAATATACCTGTGGGGACCTACGACAACCTTGAGAAAGCAAAGTACGAGATTCCGGACTATTGGACAATAGGCGAAGTCTATGAAAGGCTGATAGAAGATGTCGCAGAGGACAATACCGAGGCGGTTGTCGATACGATTATGGCAGTGTACGATTCGTGGATCAGTGACTCTATATCCAATTATAACACGGATTTTTACTACCAGTCGCGGGAGTATATCCATCAGTGTTACGCTGAGGGAAAGGTTTGCGCATGAATTGGCACAAATCTTTGTGAACTGGGCATGCCACAGCGCCACAGCACGGCAAATGAAGCAAAAATAAAATACCCCTTTACAAATCGGGTGGCATGGTGTAAGATGATTCTTGGAGATTTCGGAAAGGAAATACGAGAATGCACGCAAATTTGTTTGAAAATTGCATGATGGCTGGCACGGTTCTTGCGACAGACAGACAGACAGACAGACAGACAGACAGACCTT
>CAVGEP010000024.1:0-14563 GCA_963628105.1 Alistipes communis | reverse complement strand
GAGATGCATATGAATATCTAGTGCTTCCGGTAAGAATAACCAATAACTAATGGCTTATAAAAAAGAAAATGTACATAAAAAATATAGAACTGAAAGACTTTCGTAATTACGAAAGTCTTAGTCTTAAATTCAACAAAAATGTAAATCTCATTTTGGGAAAGAATGCCCAGGGAAAGACAAATCTCCTGGAGGCAATATATATATGCTCCATCGGTAGGTCCTTCAGGACGAACAAAGATTCCGAAATGATACGCTTCGGGAGTGATTTTGCACGGGTACATATAGAAACCCTAAAAGAAGATATGGAAGGAAGTGTAGAAATCATATATTCGAAGGATGCTAAAAAATATGCCAAGGTAGGAGGAACAAAACTAAAAAAAACCTCAGAGCTTCTCGAAAATGTATATCTGGTAATATTTTCACCGGAAGACCTAAAAATAGTAAAGGATGAGCCGGAAAAAAGGAGAAAGTTTATAGACAGAGAACTCTGCCAGATAAAGCCATCATACTACGATAGCCTATCGAAATACAAAAAAATTCTTTCCCAAAGAAATGCATATTTGAAGGAAATAAAGATAGATAAAGAAGTGCTTGATATTTGGGATATGCAGCTGGCAAGATACGGCGCCATCGTTATGAATCTCAGAAATGAATTTATAAAAAAAATATCTGTAATTGCAGCAGGCACACATAGGAAAATTACAAACGAAAAAGAAAATTTAGAAATAAAATATTCTCCAAACATAGAATTCCTTCAAAATCGCAAAGACCAAGAAGAAAAATTCTACAAAAAAATAAAGGAGTCATTCGATGCGGATATAAGGCAGCGCACGACTACGAGAGGACCTCACAAGGATGATTTTGAGATATTTATAGACGGGATAAATGTCAGGAGCTTCGGATCGCAAGGGCAGCAGCGCACAAGCGCACTCTCACTAAAGCTTGCGGAGATAAGGATAATCAAAGAAGAAACAGGAATAGAACCGGTGCTTCTGCTGGATGATGTTATGAGCGAGCTTGATATGGAAAGGCAGGAATATCTCGTAAAATCTCTTTCAAATGTGCAATTATTCATCACCACTACCGAAATTCCCGACATATTGATAAAAAAATTCGAAAATTATTCGGTATTTAACGTCGAAAACGGCCAAGTAGAGACCGAGAAGAGATAGTGTAAAGATATATCGATAATTTAACTGCGAATATTTAATAAGAAAATGAGGGTTTTAGCCACGTTTTGAGAAGATTTAATGATAAATCTCCAAAAGATGAGAAATCCTCTTTTTTTATTGAAATTTTTGATTGGATATGGTATATTATAAGTTGAATATCTGTTTATAAAATCAGAAAAAGGGAGAAAAAATGAGCTTAGAAGAAAAAACAAACGGCCAGTATGGCGCGGAACAAATACAAGTTCTCGAGGGTCTTGAAGCTGTCAGAAAAAGACCCGGAATGTATATAGGAAGCACAGGTCCGAAAGGGCTTCATCACCTAGTTTATGAGATAGTAGATAATAGTATAGATGAGGCTCTGGCAGGATATTGCAAGACCATAAATGTAACTATTCAGGAGGATAATTCTATCGTTGTAGAAGACGACGGCAGGGGAATGCCCGTTGACAAACATCCGAAGATGGGAATCCCCGCAGTGGAAGTTATCCACACGGTTCTCCATGCCGGCGGCAAATTCGGCGGCGGAGGATACAAGGTATCAGGCGGTCTTCACGGCGTAGGAGCCTCTGTTGTTAATGCCCTTTCCACCCACATGGAAGTGGAAATTAAGAGAAACGGCAAGATCTACAAACAGTGCTACGAAAAAGGAAAGACCGTATCTAAGCTTGAAGTAATTGGCGAATCGAGAAAGACAGGCTCAAAGACCACTTTCTGGCCGGATCCGGAAATCTTCACCGAAAGCACGGTATTCGACTTTGATGTACTCGAACACAGGCTCAGAGAAATGGCATTCCTCAACAAAGGCATCAAAATCGTATTCAAGGACGAAAGAGAAGGAAAAAAGAAAAGCCAGACCTATCACTACGAGGGAGGAATCAAGGAATTTGTAAATTTCATCAACAAAAACAAAGATCCTCTCCACCCGGATGTTATATATTTTGAGATCATCAAGGATACCTGCGAGGTTGAAATTGCAATGCAATATACCGACAGCTACAGCGAGCTGATTCTCGGATACGCAAACAATATCAATACAACCGACGGCGGTACCCATATCGTGGGATTTAAGAGTGCACTCACCAGAGTTTTCAACGATTACGGAAAGAAATCCAAAATTCTGAAGGATAGCGACACCTTAAGCGGCGAAGACGTAAGAGAGGGACTGACTGCAATCGTTTCCGTAAAATTAGAGGAACCTCAATTCGAGGGACAGACGAAGGCAAAATTAGGAAATTCCGAAATTCGCGGATTTGTTGAAACATCAACCAACGAAAACCTTACGGCATTCCTGGAGGAAAATCCGGCTCAGGCAAAGATCATTATCGAAAAATGTATCAGGGCGGCGCGGGCAAGAGAAGCCGCAAGAAAAGCAAGAGACCTGACCAGAAGAAAAGGAGCCCTTGAGAGCTTTTCGCTTCCGGGAAAACTGGCAGACTGCTCCGAAAAAGACCCTGCCCTTTCGGAAATTTTCCTCGTCGAAGGAGATTCCGCGGGAGGCTCCGCAAAGGACGGAAGAGACAGAAAACGTCAGGCAATATTGCCGCTCCGAGGCAAGATTTTGAACGTCGAAAAAGCAAGGCTTGACCGAATTTTGAGCTCAGAAGAAATCAAGAATATGATCACCGCCTTCGGCTGCGGAATCGGCGAAGATTTTAATCTGGAAAAGCTGAGATATCATAAGATTATCATCATGACAGATGCGGACGTTGACGGCGCTCACATCAGAACGCTGCTTCTGACCTTCTTCTATAGATACATGAAGCCTCTGATTGAAGAGGGATATGTTTACGCTGCCCAGCCGCCACTTTATCAGGTAAAGAAGGGCAAAGAAGTCCACTATACCTATAGCGAGGAGGAGCAGACTAAGCTCATGGCAGAAATCGCAGATAAGCCCGGCAAGGCGGATATCCAAAGATACAAAGGCCTTGGCGAAATGGACGCGGAGCAGCTTTGGGAAACCACCATGGACTTTAATCACAGGACGCTCGTACAGATAACGCTCGAGGACAGCGCGGCGGCAGACGAAATCTTCACCACCCTCATGGGAGACAAGGTTCCGCCACGCAAGAAATTTATCGAAGACAACGCGCAGTACGCGACGATAGACGCATAAGGAGGGAGGGCGAAAATGACAACATTACTTGAAGATCAGAAAATGCTTCAACACGAAATTCACGACGAAATGAAGCAATCCTATATCGACTACGCCATGAGTGTAATCGTAAGCCGTGCCCTGCCCGACGTAAGAGACGGACTCAAGCCGGTACACAGAAGAATTTTATACGGAATGAGCGAGCTGGGGGTAACCCCGGATAAGCCGCACAAAAAATCAGCCCGTATAGTCGGCGAAGTAATGGGTAAATATCACCCACACGGGGACTCATCCATTTACGATGCCATGGTAAGGCTTGCGCAGCCTTGGAATATCAGGCACCAGCTGGTGGACGGACACGGAAACTTCGGCTCCGTAGACGGCGACGGCGCTGCGGCAATGCGTTATACGGAGGCCAGAATGACGCCGCTGGCGCTGCAGATGCTCAGAGACATAGACAAGGAAACCGTTGATTTTGTACCGAACTTTGACGGGGAAGAAAAGGAACCGGTGGTTTTGCCGTCCAGATTTCCAAATCTTCTGGTAAACGGCTCCAATGGTATCGCAGTAGGTATGGCAACCTCGATTCCTCCGCATAACCTGGCGGAAACCATTGACGCAGCTGTCAAGATTATCGACGAACCGGAGTGTTCTATCGACGAACTCTGCAAGATCGTCAAGGGACCGGACTTCCCGACGGGCGCCGTTATCATGGGCAAAAATTCCGCAAAACAGGCATATAGAACGGGACAGGGCAAGGTAGTAGTCCGTGCGGTTACCGAAATCGAAGAGACAAATAAGGGCCGCCAGCAGATTATCGTAAGCGAAATCCCTTATCAGGTAAACAAGGCAAGGCTCATCGAAAAGATGGCGGAGCTTGTAAAGGACAAGAGGATCGAAGGAATTTCCGAAATCAGAGACGAGTCAAACCGTAAGGGTATGAGAATCGTCATCGAACTGAAGAAAGACGCAAATGCGCAGATTATACTTAACAGACTTTACAAGCACACACAGATGCAGGAAAGCATCTCCATGATCATGCTTGCAATCGTAGACGGAAGGCCAAAGATTCTGACCTTGCGCGAAATCCTGGACGAATATCTCAAACACCAAAAGGAAGTAGTAACCAGAAGAACCATCTACGACAAGAAAAAAGCCGAAGCAAGGGCGCACATCTTAGAAGGCTACAGAATCGCCCTTGACAATATCGACGAAATCATCAGGATAATCAGAAATAGCTATAACGACGCGAAGGAAAAACTCATGGAGCGCTTCGGGCTTTCCGAAATTCAGGCTCAGGCGATCCTGGACATGCAGCTTCGCAGACTGCAAGGACTGGAAAAAGAGAAAATCGAAAACGAATATCAGGAGCTCATCAAGAAGATTGCATATTACAAGCAGCTCTTAGAGGATGAGCATATGCTGATGGGAGTCGTAAAGACCGAGCTTTTAGAGATCAAAGAAAAGTGGGGAGACAAGAGAAGAACCAAGATCAAGGCCGACGAAACCGAGATAGACGAAGAAGACTTGATCGAAGAAGAAAATGTCTGCGTAACCCTGACACACTTAGGATACATCAAGAGAGTTCCGGTAGACACATACAAGTCTCAGAAACGAGGCGGCAAGGGCGTTACAGGCATCACCACCCGCGAAAATGACTTCGTAAAGAACCTCATCATGACCTCGACTCACGACTACCTGATGTTCTTTACAAACACGGGAAAAGCCCATAAGATCAAGGCTTACGAGGTTCCGGAGGCCACCAGAACCGCGAAGGGAACTCCGGCAGTAAACTTCCTAAACCTCATGCAGCGTGAGAGAATCACCGCGGTAATTCCTATCAAGGAATTTGCCGAGGATAAATTCCTCATTGCGGTAACGAAACAGGGAACGATCAAGAAGACCGCTCTTTCTAACTTCGATACCAACAGAAAGACCGGACTCATCGCCATGAACCTAAAGGACGGCGACGAGCTCATCGGAATCAAACAGACCAGCGGCACAAACAATGTCATCATAGTGACCAAGCAGGGCAAGTGCATTTGCTTCTCCGAGGACGACGTAAGACCTATGGGAAGAATCGCAGGAGGCGTGAGAGCCATCAAGCTCGAAAAGGATGACGAAGTCGTTGCAATGGAACTTGTTGAACCGGGACAGGAGCTTCTGGTTGTAACCCAGAAGGGCTTCGGCAAGAGAACAAAAGTTGAGGATTATAAGATACAGGTTCGGGGCGGCAAGGGCCTCCTCACCTACGACAAGGGCAAATTCAAGAAGACCGGAGAACTCGTAGGAGCAATGGCAGTAGAGGATGACGACGACATCCTTCTCATAAATTCCGACGGAATCATCATCCGCATGGCGGCCGCCGAGATTTCGAAATTGGGAAGAGCAACTCAGGGCGTCAAGATCATGAACGTCGGAGAAGATGCGAATATAATTGCTCTCGCAAAGGTCATCAGAGACGAGGAGCTTGATGACGAAAAGGACGAAGAACCGCAAAAGCCGGGAGATGCGTCCGATGAGCAAGAACAAATGAAATTTTAGATTTGAGAGAAAGAAGGAAAATTAGCATGGCGGACAGAGTGAAAATTACCATTCCGGGAAAACCGGAATACATTGCGATGGTAAGGCTTGCGGTAGGTGCGATTGCTGACACATCGGGATTTAATGTCGAAGAAATCGAGGATATCAAAACCGCTGTGGGACAGGCTTGCAAGAATATTTCTTGCCACGGCAAGGAAGGCCTGACTACCGAGTATACCCTTGAGTGTGTGTTCGACAGGGGCATGCTGGAGATTTATGTAACGGATACCGGCTCCATGAACTGCGCAGACGGGCTTTCCATGCAGTGCATTGACTGCCCGAACGAGGGAGATATAGGCGTTTACCTCATCAACACGCTCATGAGCGAGGTAGAGCTTATCGACAATCCGGGATGCAAGAAAACAATTAAGATGGTAAAGAGGAAATAATGCAGCAGAAGCAGAGGACGGCAGAACTACTAAGAGAGTATGCGAAGAACCCCTCGATCGAGCTAAGAAACCAAATCGTCGAGGAAAACTTATATATCGTAGACATCTTAATACGAAAATATTTGGGCAAGGGCGTCGAGCACGACGATCTATATCAGGTCGGCGCAATGGCTCTTGTTTCTGCTGTCGAGAGATTCGATCCATCGAAAGGATACGAATTCCAAAGCTTTGCGACGCCGACCATCCTCGGCGAAATCAAGAAGTATTTTAGGGACAAGGAATGGAGTCTCAAGGTTCCCCGCCGCATGAAGGAAAATGCGGGCAAGGTCCAGGAGGCGAAGGAAAAACTCACCGGGCAGCTGGGAAGAGTTCCGACGGTCGCAGAGATTGCGGGGCTCACAGGACTGACCCACGAGCAGATCATCCAGGCCATGGAAAGCGCCAAGGCCTATGGCACATATTCGCTTGACAGCCCCGCCGCCACATCGGAAGAAGAGGCGGACGCTGCCGCCCTCGAAAAATACATCGGTTTCGAGGATAACGGATTCGAGCGAGTGGAGCTTGGAGAAATAATAAACAATGTGCTGATGGGTTTCAGCGATACATATAAATACATATTCAAACAGAGATTTATCTTGAATAAATCCCAGAGCGAGATTGCATCGAAGCTGGGCGTGTCGCAGATGACCGTTTCACGCGCCGAAAAAGCAATCATCGAAAGTTTTAAGAAGGAGCTAAAAAAATGAAAAGAGTTTTTTCGGGAGTACAGCCTACGGGCAATATACATTTGGGGAATTATCTGGGAGCGCTCAGACAGTTCGTGGAGCTGCAGGAGGATCACGAGTGCATATATTGCATAGTTGACGAACACGCCATCACGGTTCCGCAGGATCCAAAGGAGCTAAAAAAGCACATCTTGGACGTTGCGGCTCTGTACCTTGCCGTGGGAGTAGATCCGAAGAAATCCATCGTTTTCGTCCAGTCTCAGGTCGCAGGACATGCGGAGCTTGGCTGGATTTTGACCTGCTGTGCAAATACCGGAGAGCTTTTCCGAATGACTCAGTTCAAAGCAAAGAGCCAGGGCAAAGAATCCGTGGGCGCAGGGCTCCTCACCTATCCGACCCTGATGGCGGCGGATATTTTGCTCTACGATACAGATGTGGTTCCTGTAGGTAACGACCAGAAACAGCACATCGAGCTGACTCGCGACCTTGCCATAAGGGTAAACCATCACTACGGCAAGACCTTCGTGGTTCCCGACGGCAGGTTCATGAAGGAGGGCGCAAGAATCATGGCGCTGGACGATCCATCCTCCAAGATGTCAAAGTCCGCAGAAAATATCCACAGCAGGATTTCACTGCTGGACGAGCCGTCAAAGATCAAGAAATCAATCATGAAAGCAACCACGGACTCCGACGGAATTGTAAAATTCGATGTGGAAAATAAGCCCGGAATCAGCAATTTGCTGAATATTTACAGCGTTTTGTCCGGAAAGACAATTCCGGAGCTTGAAGCCGCTTACGAGGGCAAGGGCTACGGGGACTTTAAGAAAGATTTGGTTGAAGTTACCACCGAAGCGCTGCTTCCGATTCAGGAAAAATATAAGGACATCAGAGAGTCGGAGGAACTTATCGGCATTTTGAAAGACGGCGCCCAAAGAGCGGACGCTATCGCACAAAAGACCATGAAAAGGGTAAGGGAGAATTTCGGACTGGGAATCGAATAAATCCGCTATAACAAAGTCCTCACGGTTTACCGTTTGATTTACTGTTTGCGCCGGCACAACGGGCAGAATGGAGATTTTTATGGCAAAGGAAATTACAGACAATTCCATACTGGAGTACATCCCGCTTCCGGCTTGCTTCGTGAGCGCCCAGGGAAAGGTTACGGGGGCAAGCGCAAGGATAAACGAAGTCTTTGTCTACGACGAGATAGTAGAGGGCGACATCTTTGTGCTCACGGGAATCAAGCTAAGCGAGCTTTATGAGGCAGCCGCAGGCGACACTCATCCTCTGATCCGGCGAAACGACAAGGTTTTTAGAATTTCCGCGAAAAAACTCACAGAGAGGGACGAAGACGGGCTGGCGGTATTCTTTAGCGATGTGACGAATCTCGAGGATTTGAAGGATCGTTATAATAACGAAAAACCGTGTGTCGCAAAGATTCAGCTGGATAATTACGACGAGCTCATCGACAGCACGGGACCGGTTCCCAGGCTTGCGCTTTCCAGCCAAATTGACGGAATCATCCGCAAGTGGGCAGAAAAAATCAGCGCCTCGGTCATAAGGGTAAAGAGCAGCCTGTATGTAATCTGGTTTGAACAGCAGCATCTGGAGAAGATCATCGCATCGAAATTCGATCTGCTGGACGAGGTGAGAAACCTGGAAACCGGAGCGGACTTTCCGGCGAGCCTGAGCATAGGCGTAGGTGCGGGCGGCAGGAATATGGCCCAGACCGAGTCCTATGCGGACACGGCTCTTGACCTTGCTCTGGGGCGTGGCGGAGACCAGGCCGTGGTGAAGAGAAATATCAAGATAGAATACTACGGAGGCAAGCTCCAGACCGTGGAAAAGAGCAACAAGGGCAAGTCCAGAATCGTGGGGCACGCCCTGAAACAGCTCATCGAGCAGTCCAAGAAGATTTTTATCATGGGGCACGACAATCCCGACATGGATAGCTTCGGCGCGGCGCTCGGAATTTCAAGGCTTTGCTGTCTTTCTGAGAAGGAACCCTATATTGTAATCGACGAATACAACGAGTCCCTTGCGGAAATCTTCAGGCAGGCAAAGGAAACCGACGCATATAAATTCATCTCATCCGAAAAAGCTTTGGGGCTTGCGGAGGCAGACAGCCTGCTCATCGTTGTGGACACCCATAGACCGAGTCTTGTGGAATGCCCGAAGCTTCTGGAAATTTGTGAGAGGGTCGTGGTTATCGACCATCACAGAAAGGTCGAGGAATTTATCGAAAATCCGGTACTTGCCTACATGGAATCCTACGCATCTTCGGCCTCGGAGCTGGTGGCGGAAATTTTGCAATATATGAGCAAAAAGAAGAGCCTCGCAAAGATCGAGGCTGAGGCGCTTCTGGCAGGAATGACGGTAGATACCAATGGATTTGCGGTAAAAACCGGAGTGCGAACCTTTGAGGCAGCGGCATGGCTGAGAAGACAGGGCGCGGACCCAACCGAAGTAAAGCGATTCTTCCAGGAGGACATCTCATATATCAGGCTAAGATCAAGAGCAATTTCCGACACGCAGGTCTTTGAGGGAGGAGTTGCAATCACAACATGTCCGCAGGTAAAGACCAATGCACAGCTTATCTGCGCTCAGGTAGCGGACGCCCTGCTTACGATAAAAGGGGTCAAGGCCTCCTTTGTGGTAGGCAGAAATACAGACGAAAAAACCGTCATAAGCGCAAGGTCGCTTGGAGATGTGAACGTGCAGCTGATAATGGAAAAGTTCGGCGGCGGCGGGCATCTTACCACGGCGGCAGCGCAGGTTGACGAAAACATAGATGATACAGTAAAGAAAATTAAAGAAATCATGGAGGTAAAAGAAGATGATAGTAATCTTGAATAGAGATATAAAAGGCACCGGCAAGGCGGGAGATGTGGTAAAGGTAAGCGACGGATACGCCAGAAATATGCTTCTCCCAAAGGGTTATGCCACCGAGGCTACCGACGGCAACATCAGAAACCTTGAAAAGCAAAAGGCGCTCGCCGCAGAAAAAAAAGCAGAAGAAAAGGCGGCGGCACAGGCTACGGCAGAGAAGATAGCAGCCCTCAGCGTTGAAATCAAGACAAAAGCAGGAGAAGGCGGCAAAATTTTCGGCTCCATCACTTCCAAGGATATCGCAGACGCCCTCAAAGCTCAGCACAATATCGTCGTAGATAAGAAGAAGATCCAGCTGGACAGCCCGATCAAACAGACGGGAGAAATTACGGTAGAAATCAAGCTCTACACAGAGGTAAGCGCAAAGCTCAAGGTTGTAATAAACGCCTAGTGATGCACCTAATACGGTACGCACTTTATTTCATTTTTGAAATTTCCTTTGGTATGCTTTTTGTGCAAGTTAAACCTTAGCCACGAACACAAGGAGGAAGAAATGATTGACAGAATACCACCACACAACGCCGAAGCGGAAAGATCCGTCCTGGGCGCGGCGATGCTTGACAAAGATGTTCTTTCGGAGATTTTGGAAGAAGTCAAAGAAGAGGATTTCTATAACGAAAATCACAGAGAGATTTTCCGTGCGATTTGGGATTTATACAGAGAAAATTCTCCCGTAGACGTTCTGACGGTATGCGAGGAGCTGAAGCGCCGCAAGGCGCTGGACATGGTTGGGGGCAGAGCCTATATTGCAACCCTCACAGCCGAGGTTCCCTCGACGGCAAACGGCGCCGAATACGCAAAGATCGTCGCCGAAAAAGCAATCCTTCGGCAGATGATAAGAACCACCGAAGACATCACCGCCAAGGGCTACGAGGCAAAGATGGACGCCCAGGAAATTCTGGACTACGCGGAAAGCGGGATTTTTAGCATTGCCCAGAAGAGACAGAAAAATGATTATGCGAAGATTCAGGATGTTTTACTTGAAAACCTCAGAATCATCGACGAAGCTTCAAAAAACAAGGATAAAATAGTAGGTATCCCTACGGGATTCAGAGAGCTGGACGAAAAGACCAGCGGACTTCAGCGTTCGGATTTGATCATCGTCGCCGCAAGGCCCGCGATGGGAAAAACCGCCCTCGCCCTGAATATCGCTCAGCAGAGCGCCATCAAGGCAGGCTCCTCCGTCATCATTTTTAGCTTGGAAATGGCAAAGGAGCAGCTTGGCCAGAGACTTCTTGCCATGCAGGCGCGGGTTGAGATGCAAAAGCTCAAACAGGGAGACCTCGAAAGAACCGACTGGGATCGGATTTCCATGGCAGCAAACGACCTGAACGGAACAAAGATCGTAATCGACGATACCCCGGGTATTTCGCTTATGGAAATGCGAAATAAGTGCAGAAGGCTAAAGGCAGAGCAGGGACTTGACCTTGTGGTGCTGGACTATTTGCAGCTGATGAAATTCGACGGAAAAGCCGACAGCAGGCAGCAGGAAATCAGCGCGATCTCCAGGAACCTAAAGCTGCTGGCAAGAGAGATGGACTGCCCTGTGATCGTCCTTTCCCAGCTTTCCAGAGCGCCGGAGCAAAGACCCGACAAGCGCCCGATCCTTTCAGACCTGAGAGAATCAGGCTCCATCGAGCAGGACGCGGACATCGTGCTGTTCCTTTATAGAGACGATTATTACAATCCGGAAACCGAAAATCCGGGAGTATGCGAGATAAATATTGCAAAGCACAGAAGCGGACCTACGGGCAAGATCGAATTGACCTGGGTATCAAGATATACGAAATTCAGCGACAAGGCAATGTAAGATCCATGTAGGACGCCTGCCGGGATGCGCACAAGATGCGCATAAGATGCGCATTGCCAAAACATACGACAAACCATACGAAAAGAGGAGACGATGAACTTTAGGAGCGAAAGAGTCAAGGACTTTTACCTTTTGACCACGGAGGTCGAAAACATCTTCATAAATGAATATATGCCTCAGGCTCCCGGAGAATATGTGAAGGTATATCTTTATGCGCTCCTCTATTCGAAGCAAGAAACGAGCATGAGCTGCCGCGCCCTCGCAAAGCAGCTGGGACTTACCGAGGATGAAATCGATAAGGCGTGGGCATACTGGGAATCAATGGGAGTTGTGCGCAGGGAAGTAACCGGAGGCTCAGGCCGGGACTACGATATCATATTTGTAAATCTTAGGGAGCTTATGTATGCAAATACGACGGAAACTATCCAAAAGACGGAAAAGCTCCCGGAAGACATATATGAGATACAAACCAAAGAACTCTTCGACTACATCGAAAATCTCAAGGGCAATCCTCTTTCTCCAAAGGAAATGCAGGAGATTGCCGGCTGGAGATGCGACTTCTGCGCGAGCCCAGATGTAATAAAGACAGCGATTAAATATTGCTATGCGAAGAACAAGACGCAGCTTAGATACATAGAAGCCGTCCTTAGCGAGTGGACGGAAAAGGGAATCAAGACGGCAGATGAGGCTGAGCAGCACCTCGAGCTCACCGCGAAAAGATTCGCAGAATATAAGAGAATACTCAATTCTCTCGGAATTGTCGGCAGAATGGCAACTGACGGAGAGAAAGAAATAATAGACAGGTGGTTCGACGAGATGGGATTTTCCATCGAGAGGATTATCGATGCCTGCCACAAAACGGTGGGGATCCAAAATCCAAATGTGAACTACGTGAATAAGATTTTAGAAAATTGGCACAAGGATGCGGCTACCTACGGGCGTGACGTAAACAAAAAAACTGCCGTAAATCAGGCGGTTTTGCAAGATTATTACGAATATCTCAGGCGAGAGGCAGAGAAAAGATCACAGCAAGCCAAAGAGGAAGTTTATGCAAAACTTCCAAGAATCGCACAGATCGACGAAACGCAAAAAGACCTGGGGAGCCGACTTTCGAGAGCCGTACTTGGCGGCAGTAACGAGGACGTGGAAGAGATCAAACGACTCAGCATGCTCCTCGAACAGGAAAGAGCCGTACTTCTTACCGAAAACAACTATCCTCTGGATTATACGGACATCAAGTACCTGTGCGCAGAGTGCAAGGATACCGGAATCAACGAGGCGGGCAGAAGATGCGGATGCGCCAAGGAAAGAATAGGAGAGGCAGAAATATGGCTAAGCGCAAAAGAAAACGCCAAGGCAAAAAAATAAAATCCAAAATCACAATCTGGGATGTCTGTGCCGGCGTGATTGTTTTCCTCGACGAAATTCTCGACGAAGCAGAAGATATTCTCAAAGCCGGCGGGGAAGGAATCTGGCAGGTTTGCGGCGCGGCGGTTGCCGGATATGACAGGCTCGCGGACCTAATAGATTGGTTTGTACGCAGAACATTCATACTCTTTGCAAGAAGGTTGCACGAAGCTCGAATGACACTGATCGAGTACAAGCGTGTAATCCTGCGAGACGGGGCGATTTTCTTCGCGCTGATCCTGGCGATGGTGGGAATTTTTTCATCGACGATAGACTATGAATATGCATATAACGGACGCCCACTGGGGCTGGTAAAGGAGCAGAGGGACGTCCTGGAGATACTTGATTTGGTTAGCACCGAGCTTTCGCACGAATACGGATCAAATATCACAATAGATCCGGAAACCGACATATCCTTCAAACCCACGATCTCGATCGGCAGAGAAATTGACGATGCGGATACGGTGCTGAAGCGGTTTACATATATGGGAGATATTCAGGCAACGGCCTATGCCATCACCGTGGATGGACAGACCATCGCAATCGTGGAGAGCAAGGAAATAGCTGAGGAAATTTTGCAGGACATCCAGAGCCTCTACATAAGCAAGAAATCAAGCAAAAATTACGAAGAAATCGGCTTCAAGGAGGACGTTCAGATCGTAGAAACCTCCACCACTCTTGCAAAAATCAGCAGCAAGAGCGCGACCCTGAAGAAGATAAAGAGTGGCAAACAGCAGGAGTCCACCTACACGGTAAAATCCGGCGATACGCTCTACGGAATTTGCGAGAAGCTGGGAGTTACATTTAGTGAGCTGAAGAAAATGAACTCCGGCATAGACAAGAATTCGGTTCTTCACATCGGGGACAAGCTCACCACCCAGCAGGCGGTGCCGCTCCTGACCGTCAGAACCGTTGAAGTTTCGACATTTGCGGAAAAAGTCAAGTATGATACCGTATATAAGAAGTCCAGTAAGTACTACAAGGGCGAGCAAATCGTCCAGCGGTCAGGTACCAACGGAAAGGCAAAAGTTACCGCCCGTCTCGTAAAAGAAAACGGCAAGACCGTAGACAGGACGGATCTGAGCTCAGAAATCATAAAAGAACCTGTAAGCAAGATCGTTATCAAAGGTACGAAGGCCGTTCCTGCCACCAAGGGAACCGGCCAGCTCCAAAGACCGGTGGCCGTAAGCGTTTATGCAGGCTACGGCATGAGATGGGGCAGAATGCACTACGGACTTGACTACGCGGCGGCCACAGGAACCGCTATCAGAGCCGCCGACGGCGGAACCGTAGTTTCGGCAGGCTGGTCCGGAGCCTACGGACTTAGAATCACCATCGACCACGGCGGCAACATCAAGACCCTCTATGCCCACTGCAGCGCAATCTATGTAAGCGCAGGGGACAAGGTCTACAAGGGCCAGAAGATTGCCGCGGTAGGCAGCACTGGCAGGAGCACCGGAGCGCATTGCCACTTCGAGGTCTTTGTGAACGGAAAG
>CAVGEP010000023.1:0-14771 GCA_963628105.1 Alistipes communis | reverse complement strand
CAATCCCTTCAATGATGTACTACGGAATCAAAGTTATCAGCCCGAAGGTATTCTTGGTTACATCTTGTATCCTTTGCTGTATCGTATCCCTGGCGACGGGCTCATCCTGGACCACAGCAGGCTCCATGGGCGTTGCTCTTATGGGCGTAGGCGCAGCTCTGGGATTCCCTGATGCTATGACAGCCGGTGCTATCGTATCCGGCGCTTATTTCGGCGACAAGATGTCCCCGCTTTCCGACACAACAAACCTTGCACCGGCTATGGCAGGCGCAACTCTGTTCGGACACATCAAGCACATGGTTTATACCACAGGCGTTTCCCTTGGTATCGCTCTCGTTGCTTATGCGGTTATGGGATTCATGTTCGCATCCAACAACACGGCTGACCTTTCGGTTATGGATGAGATCCTCGAATTCATCAGCGCATCTTCGAACATCAGCATACTGACATTGCTTCCGCCGCTGTTCGTAATCATCGCGGTAGCAATGAAACTTCCGGCTATCCCTTCGCTGGTAGGCGGCGCACTCCTTGGAATTCCGCTTATGTTCTACAACGGAGCACACTTAGAGGCAGTGCTTGGCGATAAGGTTATCAACAACGTATTTACGATTTTGAACAATGGTATCACCCTCGGAAATGTTCCGGAAGATGCTTCCGAAATGGTTTCCAAGCTCGGAGATCTTCTTTCCTCCAGCGGCTCACAGGGTATGATGTGGACGATTTCCATCATCATCGCTGCAATGTGCTTCGGCGGTATCCTTGACTGCACAGGCATGATGGCTTCCTTCGCAGCATTGTTCCTCAAGGTTGCAAAGGGCAGAGGCGGCCTGGTTCTTTCCACAGAGCTTATGTGCATCATCACAAATGCAGTTTGCTGCGACCAGTACCTGTCATTGGTACTCCCGGGCAGAATGTTCAAGGAATCCTTCGAAGATATGAGACTCCGTCCGGAGAACCTCTCCAGATGTCTGGAAGACGCAGGAACGATCACATCGAACTTCTTCTCATGGAACACCTGCGGTGCTACGATGAGAAACTTCCTCGGTGTAGACTCAAGCTACATCCCGTATGCAATCCTCAACTGGGTTAACCCAATCGTATCCGTATTCTACGGATATGCAGGCATCACAATGACCAAGCTCACAGACGAAGAGTACCAGAAGATTCTCGACGAAAGAGAAGCAGAAAAGGCTGCAGCTCTCAAGGCTCTCGAAGCTTAGTCGCCAAGAGGTGTCAAATTATAACAGTTATTAGGCGAGAATTAAAAAGTTCTCCTTAATATATTAGTTAAATAAATGAAGCCGGAAAGACCAAGCGTAATGCTTGGTCTTTTCGGTTCTGCTTGACTACGAGCGGCGCATATGCTTTAATATAGATGTAGGGTGGTGTTTTTTTAAGAGGTAGAAAATGCACGAATATTTTATACTTGGATATATAGCGACGATCTTAATCGGGGCAAGCGCCATCGTCGTTCAGATTACGGCAAAGGGCAAACACCTCGAAGCGGACAGCAGCATGATGCTTAGCGGCGGCATGAGCCTGTTCCTGACCCTCGTTTTTGTATTTAATTTATGCGACTTTCTGACGGGATTTTTGGGCGGAATTATGGGAAATGCATGGGTTCAATGGATTTATGTGCTCCAAAACGTCATGGAAGTCGGGCTTTTGTATGTCCTTCTTGAGGTTGAACGCAGGCTGACGGAAAGTTCCAGGCCATGGGGGCTGGACCTATGGTTCGTAGTCATTGGTATGTGCGTGCTATTCGGAGACAGCATCCACTCGCTGGGACCGATTTATCCCGACGACAAAGTCTATGCCTCGGTGATGTTCTTTTTCAATCTGATTCCTATCATAATCGTACTTGTCTTGAGCAGAAAATACCTCAAATCTCTCAAACACAGTGAGGGTAGACGTGCATATTACAACATCCTCCTGTACAACGGGCTTTGCGTGCTTCTTTGCATCGTTTCCACAGCTACTATCATAGACCAACGGACAGAATACGTTTTCTTCGTGAATGACGAGATCGTATACATCATATTTTGGATGGCATTTAATACGGCAAACCTTGTCTTTGTATGGAAATCGATCATAGCATCGACGCAGCAAGGACCATGGACTCTTGCCAAAGAAAGCCCTGCGGCTGAAACCACTGCGGCTGGAACCACCGCAGCAGAAAGCACCGCAGCGAAGATGCGAAGCGAATCGATAGGACAAGGCGCCTCGCACCTCGAAAGCGCAGATGAACAGGACAAATTAGAAAAGATCTTCGAAAAATATGCTTTGAGCCAAAGAGAGCGGGAAATCGCCGTATATATTTTGGAAGGCAGAAGCAACAAGGAGATTGCAGGGGCAATGTACCTGTCCCCCAACACGGTAAAGGTTCACGCCTCCAACCTGTATAAGAAGCTAGGCGCTTCAAACAGGGTCCAGGCTACCCGCGTCCTGAGCGGCAAGGAGACGAATCCGGCATAGTATAATTATAGCAATTTTTTGTATATTTTGTGAAGAAAAAGCCCCTTCCTTGACTTGACGGGAATTTCAAAGTATAATTGAAAGGCAAGGAGGACGAAATCTTGAGAATTTTAACAATGCTTACAGGCATTCTTTTTATGGGTGCTGGAATATATTTAATAGCAAATGGCGGAATTACATTCATGTCGGTTGCTTTCGTTATCGGTATTTTGTTCATTCTGGGCGGAATCGTTGAATGTCTTTCTTATAGCAGCTACAGAGGCGACGAGGATGACAGAACGTGGATTTTGATAGACGGAATGACTACATTCCTGCTGGGCGGGCTGATTCTGCTCAACAAACTTTCGGCGGATGCGGTCATACCGCTGGTTCTCGGACTTTGGGTGATCAATACCGGAGTTCGCAACTTCGTAACGGCATGGGAAAGCATGGAGAGACAGGACAGACCGTTTTTTGACCATCTGGCAATAGGCCTGCTGAATCTCATCGCCGGCATCTATGTATTCTTCGATGCGGATATTTTTAACCTTGCGACTTTGACGATGGTTGGACTTTGCATCGTGGTACAGGGATTCAACATCTTCCATATCGGAGCGATGATTACGATCTTAAAGCCTGATTTCCTCAAGACAAAAGAAGAAATCCTAAAGGAGGCGGCGGCCAAAGCAGAAGAAGCTCACGAGGCTGCCAAGGAAGCAATCAAGTTTGCAAAAGAAGCCAGAGCTGAGGTTCGGGTCATCGAAAAAACGCCGGAGGAATTGCTGGACGCGACGATGGCGCCGAAGCCGACTGCAGAGGAAAACGAGAATGAAGCGAAATAGTGAATACGATCTTGCAATAGCCGGAGCCGGAGCCTCGGCACTGGCAGCGGCACTTACCCTGAAGCGCGAAAGGCCCGAGGCATCGATCATCATATTCGAAAAAAAGGAGCAGGCAGCCACGAAGCTTGCGGCTACCGGAAACGGCAGGTGCAACCTTTCGAACCAGGCGTGCAAAAATAAGGAAGAAGTATTCGAATTTTTTGAAAAGAGCGGTATCGCAACCAGGCGCGATTCCGAGGGGAGATATTATCCGTGCAGCGAGGACGCACGGCAGCTCGCATCGCTTCTGACAGAAGAAGCACGCTCTCTGGGAATTACAATAATGCTATGCAGCGAAGTAAAAAAGGTGGAAGCATGCCAAGACGGCGGCTTCCTCCTTTTGGTTCAGGAAAATAGCAAAAGCCGGGGAGAAAGAGAATATTTCGCAAGGAGGGTCCTCATCGCAACGGGAGGAAAATCCTACCCCGGCATGGGAACCACGGGAGACGGATATGTTTTGGCTCGAAAATTGGGACACAGCCTCACGCCGCTTGCACCGGGGCTTACGGCTGTCTGTACGGATATGCCCGAGATAAAAAGGCTAAAGGGAGTTCGCGCAAAGGCCCGGATAAAGCTTTGCGAGGGCGGAAGGGAAATCGAAAGACAGGCAGGCGAAATTCAGTTTAGAGAAGACAGCCTTTCCGGAATTTGCATAATGAATCTGAGCAATCATATAAAACCGAAAAAGCGGCAAGCCACGGGGACCCAAGATGGCCTGTCCTTTGCGGGATACGAGCTTGCCTTGGATTTTGTGCCGGAATATGACGCGGCGAGGCTAGAAGCACATATCGAATCTATGACATGCATGAGATCTCTTGCCATATGCGATGCCATGAAGAGCCTTGTGAGGGGGCCGCTCGGAGAAGCCATAGCATCGCGAGCCGGATTTTGCGAGGATGAGCGCCTTTCCGAATTTTCCGGAGAGGACATAAAGAAGCTGGCAGGCGTGCTGAAGGATTTTCGAGTGCCCGTAACCGGCTTGAAGGGCTGGAAGGAGGCACAGATAACCTGCGGTGGCGTTTCGCTCGACGAAATTTGCATCACGAGCATGCAGTCCAAGCTGCTTGCAGGGCTTTATTTCAGTGGCGAGGTGATTGATTATGCAGGGCCATGCGGCGGATTCAACCTGCACAATGCGTGGTTGACAGGAATCAGAGTCGGCAAGGCAGTGGCCGGCCGGATGGAGCAGCAAAAAAATGTATAGGATACACCAGATTAAACTCAGGCCCGGAGAAAGCCGGGAGCTTTTGCCCGGAAAGATTTTGAAAAAGCTGGACAGAGGCGATTTGATAATCAAAGATTGGAAAATAGCAAGAGAATCCATTGACGCCAGGGATAAGAAAAACATCTTTCTCGTGTATTCGGTGGATTTTGTTTGCGTATACAAAAATAATCCCTCAAAGCAGGCAAGACTTGCCTCGGGCGGAAAGCTTAGGCTCGAAATTGCGCCGGATGAGACATATCGGCCCCCGCAGACTGAGCCGGGAGCAAGGAAGCTGACCTGCCGGCCGACCGTCATAGGCTTTGGCCCTGCGGGAATGTTCTGCGCACTCATTCTCGCACAGGCCGGTTACAGACCGATCGTGCTGGAGCGTGGGCAGTGCGTCGAGCAAAGAATTGAAAGCGTGAGAGACTTTTGGGAAACGGGAAACCTCAACCCGCAGTCCAATGTCCAGTTCGGCGAGGGCGGCGCGGGCACATTCAGCGACGGGAAGCTTACCACGGGAACGAAGGATATCAGAATCGCGAAGGTACTTTCGGAGCTTGCAAAGGCGGGTGCGCCGGAGGATATTTTATATAAGCAAAAGCCCCATATCGGTACGGATATCCTGCGCACGGTCGTAAAAAATATCAGAAACGAGATAATTTCGCTGGGCGGAGAGGTTCGCTTCAATTCGCTCGTATCCGACATATCCGTAGAGAACGGAGAAGGGGGAAAGCGAATAAGCGCATTGCACATAAAGCAAATGGATGATGAGGGAAACTGCTGCGGCGAGGAAATCCTAAAGACCCAGGTCTGCGTTCTGGCACTGGGACACAGCGCACGGGATACCTTCAGAATGCTGCACTCGAAGGGAATCTATATGCAGCAGAAGCCATTTTCGATCGGCGTGAGGATAGAGCATCCCCAGGAGATAATCGACAGGGCGCAGTACGGAGCGCCGGCGGACGAAGTCGGGCTTGCGCCAGCCGATTACAAGATAAACCACCGCTGCGAAAATGGCAGAGGCGTCTATACCTTCTGCATGTGCCCGGGCGGCGAGGTCGTGGTCGCATCATCTGAGGAGGGCGGCGTTGTGACAAATGGCATGAGCTATAGGAACCGGGCAAGCGGTAGTGCTAACAGCGCGCTTCTCTGCGATGTGCGAACCTCAGACTTCGGAGGAGACGACGCGCTTGCGGGCGTTGAATTTCAGGAAAAATACGAAAAACTTGCATTCATAAACGGCGGAGGCAATTACAAGCCACCGAAATCCACCTGGGGCCAGCTGCGAGAGGGCAAGGCTCCCGCGGTGGAGAATTCTCTGCCGGAATTTGCTGTGGCAGCCTTTCGGGAGGCCATGCCCCATCTTGGACGCAAAATCAAGGGCTTCGACGATGACGGCGCCGTGGTGAGAGCGGTAGAAACCAGAAGTTCCTCCCCGGTACGCATCGTAAGAGACGAAAATATGCGAGCGCAGTCAGGCAAGAAGAAAATAGAAGGTTCAATAGAAGGACTTTTCCCGTGCGGAGAGGGTGCAGGATATGCCGGCGGGATCACTTCGGCTGCGGTAGACGGCATCAGAGTAGCGGAATTGCTCGAAAAAAAATACACGAGGGCTTGAAAGCTCAGGCGTGTTATGATACAATAAATTATTATTGAAAATTACGGGGAATTGTTAAAATTCCAACGAAAGAGGGAATATGTAATGAGTCAAAAAGAGAAGATTATAAATATAGCTGTGATCGCTCACGTCGATGCGGGAAAGTCCACGCTGGTGGATGCGTTCCTAAACCAAAGCGGAGTTTTCAGAGCAAATGAGGAGGTCGTCGATTGCGTAATGGATAGCGATGATATCGAGCGCGAAAGAGGAATCACGATTTACTCAAAGAACTGTTCGATCATGCATAACGATGTCAAGATAAATATCGTAGATACCCCGGGACACGCGGACTTCAGCTCCGAGGTTGAGCGTATCATGAAGACGGTTGATACGGTTATACTGCTGGTAGACTCCAGCGAAGGCCCGATGCCGCAGACAAGATTTGTTCTGAAAAAATCGCTGGAACAGGGGATCAACCCGATTTTGTTCATAAACAAGCTGGACAAAAAGGACGCAAGAATCGACGAGGTAGTGGACGAAGTTTACGAGCTTTTCATGGACCTGGAAGCAAACGACGAGCAGCTTGATTTTCCGATTCTTTACGGAATCGCGCGTCAGGGAATCGCGGTCAAAGATCCTAAGGAGGCCCTGGGAGTCCTGGTAGGCGAGGGAGACGCCAAGATAAAAAAGAGCCCCGCAGGCTACGGCGGGCTTGACCTTACGCCGCTGTTCGATACAATAATCGAGCACTGCGAGCCTTATCCGGACCTGGACGAGGAACCTCTGCAATTTCAGGTTTCGACCCTTGCATACGATGACTACATCGGAAGACTTGGAATCGGCAGAATCACCAAGGGCACAATCAAGGAGGGCCAGACCGTTGCGGTCGCCAAGGCCGACGGCAGCATAGTCTCCCGCAAGGTAAATCAGATCTTCGTTTACAGAGGGCTCAAGCGTACGGCCGTGCCGGAGGCGCATTGCGGAGACATCGTAGTGGTATCCGGAATTTCGGACATTTCTATCGGAGAAACCATTTGCGACCCGAAGGACCCGCAGCCTATGGAAATGATTCATATCGAAGAACCGACCCTGTCCATGAACTTTATGGTTAACAAATCGCCTTTCGCAGGCAAGGTAGGCAAGTTTGTGACATCCAGACACATTCGCGAAAGGCTGAACAAGGAGCTTGAGGTAAATGTGGGACTTGTGGTCGAAGAAACCGATTCGACGGACTGCTTCAAGGTTTCCGGAAGAGGAGAGCTTCACCTTTCGATTTTGATCGAAAATATGCGTCGCGAGGGCTACGAGCTTGCGGTTTCCAAGCCGGAGGTAATCCTGCACAGAGACGAGAACGGCAAGCCTCTTGAACCTATCGAAGAAGTGGTTATTTCCGTGCCGGACGAATATGCCGGAACGGTTATAAATAAATTAAATATAAGAAAAGGCCTCATGAAGCAGATGTCAGGCGAAAATGGATACTCGCGCATAGAATATCTCGTGCCGACCAGAGGCTTGTTGGGCTACAGGAGCGAATTTATCAACGATACGCGCGGCGAGGGAACTATGGTAAGACGATTCGATTCCTTTGACGAATACAAGGGAGAGATCCCGCAGCGCACAAACGGCGTCGCCATCGCCCAGGAGGAGGGAGTTTGCACCCCTTATGCTCTTTTCAACATCGGAGAGAGAGTCCAGATGTTCGTAGAACCCGGAACCAAGGTTTATGAGGGAATGATCGTGGGGATGAACTCCAGAAACGATGACATGGTCGTAAATCCTTGCAAGGCGAAAAAAGTCAGCAATATGCGCGCGGCAGGCTCAGATGACGCGATCAAGCTCAGCCCCCCGAGAACATTTACGCTCGAAGAGGCGCTGGAATTTATAAATGACGACGAGCTTGTGGAAATTACACCTGATGATATAAGACTGAGAAAGAAACTTTTGCACGAGCTGGAAAGAAGAAGAAGCGGCAGAACCTACGCAGAGTAAGTTATCGCAGCTTCGGAGTCCTCGGCAAATTCGGCGGCATTGGCAGCAGACTGCCGAAAAGGGTCCGCATAAAACGGAGGGAGGAGTGAACCGCAATGAATTTTTCGGAAAAAACCATTGAGAAGGTATTTGCATACGGAGAGAATATATTGGCGGCACTGATAGTTGTAGCTGCGGGAATCATCCTGACGAAGCTGCTGCTGAGGTTCGCAAGGAGAGTGCTCGCAAAGAGCTCATTGGACGAATCGGTGTACAAATTCCTGCTTAGCGCCATCAAATATGCCGCTTATACGGTTATTTTCGTAGTTGCGCTTACCTGCCTGAACATACCTACGGCGCCACTGGTGACGGTGCTTGGTGCGGGAGGCGCGGCGATTGCTCTTGCCATGAAGGACAGCCTTGGGAACGTGGCAAGCGGATTGATCATTTTGATCAACAAGCCTTTTATCAGGGGAGATTTTATCGAGACTGCAGGGGCTGGCGGAATCGTTCAGAGCATAGACCTGATGGTTACTACGCTGAGAACCTATGACAACAAGACGGTAGCAGTTCCCAACAGCGCCATCACATCGTCGGTGCTTGTGAACCATACAAAGGAAGAAACCCGCAGAGTGGACATGAAATTTACCATAAGCTACGAAGCGGATCTTTCTAAGGTCAGAGACATACTGCTGGCTGTAGCAGAGTCAAATCCGGATATTTTGACGAGCCCGGAGCCTTTTTTTGGAGTTGCCGCCCACGGAAACAGCGCCGTGGAAATCGACTTTAAGGTATGGTGCGAGACGCCGAATTACTGGGATGTAAAATATTACCTGCAGGAGCAAGTTAAAATTGCTTTTGACGAAGCAGATATAGAAATACCATATCCACAGATGGATATTCACATGGTCAAGTAAAATTTTTATAGGAGAGGAAAAATGGGAGAAATCAAGAAGTTTAAGAGAGTGCTTGTAGCCAATCGAGGCGAGATTGCAATCAGAGTTTTTAGAGCTTGCAGAGAGCTCGGGATCAGAACCGTTGCAATTTACTCCGAAGAGGACAAAAATTCCTTGTTCCGGACAAAGGCAGACGAGGCTTATCAGATCGGAAAGGGCAAGACCCCTGTAGGAGCTTACCTGAGCATCGACGAGATCATCGCTCTTGCAAAGGCAAAGGGCGTAGATGCCATCCATCCGGGATACGGATTCCTTGCGGAAAACGAAGAATTTGCAAAGACCTGCGCCGATGCCGGGATTGAATTTATCGGGCCTACCGCGGAGATGATGAATAGTCTGGGAGACAAGATTCAATCAAAGATCGTAGCTCACTCCGTAGGTGTTCCGACGGTTCCGGGAGTCGAAAAAGCCATCGAAACAGAGGCAGAGGCCATAGAGTTTGCTAATTCCTGCGGCTATCCTGTTATGCTCAAAGCAGCAGCAGGCGGCGGCGGACGCGGCATGAGAATCGTAAGAACCGAAGAAGAATTGCTTCCGCAGTTCCGTTCGGCTCGTTCGGAGGCGGCAAAAGCTTTCGGAATCGACGATATTTTTATCGAAAAATACTTAGAAAACCCGAAGCACATCGAAGTGCAGATTTTGGGCGACAAGGAGGGCAATATCGTTCATCTTTTCGAGCGTGACTGCTCTATCCAGAGAAGACACCAGAAGGTGATCGAGTTTACCCCGGCCCTTTGCCTGACGGATAAGCAGCGCAAGGCGATCTGTGAGGACGCTCTCAAAATAGCCAAGGCTGTGGACTATCGCTCGGCAGGTACGGTTGAATTTCTTCTCGACCACACCACGGGCAAACACTATTTTATCGAAATGAATCCGCGTATCCAGGTGGAGCATACGGTGACGGAAATGGTCACGGGAATCGACATCGTGCAGGCTCAGATTCTTGTAGCTGAGGGCTATAGACTTGACAGCAACGAAATCGGAATCAAGAGCCAGAAAGACATCAAGGTAACGGGCCATGCGATCCAGTGCAGAATTACCACAGAAGATCCGACAAACGAGTTCATGCCTGACACCGGAACCATCGAATCCTATCGTTCGCCGGGCGGCTTCGGCATCAGACTCGACGGCGGCAACGGCTTCCAAGGCTCGACTATCACGCCTTTCTACGATTCGCTTTTGCTGAAAGTAACCGCTTACGGCAGAACCTTTGACGATACGAGAAGAAAGGCAATCCGTGCTCTTGGCGAGACCATAATCAAGGGCGTAAAGACCAATATTCCTTTCATGCTCAATGTGCTTAACCATCCGACATTTGCAGCAGGAGAATGCGATACCGGATTTATTGCAAATACCCCTGATTTGCTTGACATCGGCAAGGTTCAGGATACAGAGCTTCGCGTTATCGAGTTCCTGGGCAACAAGTTTGTCAACGAGACAAAGGGCATGAAAAAGAGCTACAATGTTCCTGCCTTCCCGAAATTCAAGAGCGCAGAGCTTGCTGACCTTCAGGGCAGAGGCACGAAGCAGCTCTTCGACGAGATGGGTGCGAAGGACTTTACTCAGTGGATAAGAAAGCAGCAGAGGCTGTTCATAACCGATACAACCATGCGAGATGCTCAGCAGTCGCTGATGGCTACGAGAGTAAGAACGGTGGATATGGAAAAGATCGCTCCGGCAGTTTCCGTTTACGGGCGCAAGCTTTTCTCGATCGAAATGTGGGGCGGAGCAACATTTGACACCGCATATCGTTTCCTTAAGGAAGACCCATGGGAAAGACTTGAAATGCTCAGGGAAAAATGCCCGAACATACTCCTGCAGATGCTCCTCAGAGGCGCGAATGCCGTAGGATATAAGAATTATCCGGACAATGTGATCCGTGAATTTGTTAAACAGTCCGCAAAGGCGGGAATCGATGTGTTCAGAATCTTTGACTCCCTTAACTGGATTCAGGGCATGGAAGTCGCTTTGGACGAAACCCTCAACCAGGGAATGATCGCAGAGCCTTGCCTCTGCTACACGGGAGACATTCTGGATCCGTCCAGAACAAAATATACGCTCGATTACTATGTAAGAATGGCCAAGGAACTCGAAAAGCGCGGCGCGCACATCCTGGGCATCAAGGACATGTCAGGCCTGCTCAAGCCGACCGCGGCTTCCAAGCTCATCGGAACGCTCAAGCAGGAAATCGGAATTCCTATTCACCTGCATACTCACGACACATCCGGAAATGGAGTTGCAACGGTGCTGATGGCAGCTCAGGCGGGTGTGGATATTGCGGATGCGGCATTTAATTCCATGTCCGGTCTTACATCGCAGCCGGCACTCAACTCCATCGTTGCATCACTACAGAATTCCGACAGAGATACGGGACTCGATTCCGACGGTCTTCAGAAAATCAGCGAATACTGGAGAGATGTTCGTCCGGTTTACAAGGAGTTCGAGTCGGAGCTTCAGACGGCTTCTGCAGAAATCTATAAATACGAGATTCCGGGAGGCCAGTATTCTAACCTCCAGGCGCAGGTTGAGTCATTCGGGCTCGGCCATAAGCTGAAAGAGGTCAAGGATATGTACAAGGCAGTAAATGCGATGCTGGGCGACATCGTAAAGGTTACTCCGTCCTCAAAGGTTGTCGGGGACCTTGCGATCTTCATGGTTCAGAACGGGCTTACTCCTGAGAATATAGTCGAAAAGGGCGCAAACATCGACTTCCCGGATTCGACGGTTTCCTATTTCGAGGGTATGATGGGTCAGCCTGAGGGCGGTTTCCCTGAGGATATCCAGAAGGTTGTGCTCAAGGACAAGAAGCCGATTACCTGTAGACCGGGAGAACTGCTTCCGGCGGAGGATTTCGAGGCGATCAGAAAGAAACTCAAAGATGAGCTTGGACTCGAAGGAACCGACAGAGAAGTCATTTCCTATGCGATTTATCCGAAGGTATTCGAGGATTACATCAAGTCCATTCGCAAGGAAGGCTCCTTCAGATACATGGGTTCGGATGTATTCTTCCACTCCCTCGAAGAAGGCGAGACCTGCGAGGTTAAGGTTAAAGACGGCGTAAATCTCATGGTAAAACTTCAGGAAGTTCGTCCTGTCGACAATGATGGGTTCCGTGAAGCGATCTTTGAGGTTAACGGAAATCGCCGTATCATCAAGATAAAAGACAAGACCGTAACGGTCAACTCCTCCAACTCAGTGCTATACGCAAGCGAGGACAATCCTCTGGAGGTCGGAGCAAATATTCCGGGCAACATCATCAAGGTGCTGGTAAAAGAGGGCGAAACCGTCGCCGCCAACCAGCCGATTGCCGTAATCGAGGCGATGAAGATGGAGACAAATATCATCGCAAGAGAGGGCGGCGTTGTCGAGAGAATTTATGTTTCGGAAGGGCAGCAGGTGAAGGCCGGCGAGATGGTGGCGAAACTGAAATAGGGGCGAAACTGAAATAAAATTATTACACTCGCCAGCGTTCGTCGCCTGCGGCTGATAGCAGCTCATTTCCCGGAGTTTGGGTGAAATCGAAAACTCGCGCTGCAACAATGCATAGAGCCGCGCTCAAACAGTTCGATTTCGCAGCCAAACTCCACGCGAAACTCGCTGACAGCCTGCAAGGCTCCTCACGAAGCGAGGTAATAATTATTCAGTTTCGCCGCGAATGCCGTCAACTTAGAAAGGTAGCTTTCTCGCCGGCGTCCGCCGCCTGTGGCGTCTCGAAAGCCAGAGTCTGCGCACTCGCCAGCGTTCGTCGCCTGCGGCTGTAACAGCTCGCAAAACTAACACCGTATTAAGATTGGAGAACTATTATGCTATATGAAAGCACGCGCGGCAGCAAGGACCAGATAACAGGTGCGCAGGCCATCATCCGCGGCATCGCCGCGGATAAGGGACTGTACGTGCCCGTAACAGTCCCTGCTCTGCCGCTTGATATTGCAGAGGCGGCAGAGCAGATGGCCGCCGGAAAGCTGGGCTACAAAGACGTGGCTCTAAAAATAATCGGAGCCTTCTTCGACGACTTTTCGCCGGAAGAAATGAAAGCCTGCGTTGCGGGCGCATATGACGATAAGTTCACGGCGCCCGATGTTGTAAAGCTTACCCCCGCAGGCGGCGCCCATTTCCTCGAGCTCTACCACGGCAAGACCGCGGCATTCAAGGACATGGCGCTTTCGATTCTGCCATATCTTATGACCACCGCCTGCCGCAAGGAAGGCGAAAAGTCCAAGATCTGTATCTTGACCGCAACCTCAGGAGATACCGGAAAGGCGGCACTTGAGGGATTTGCGGATGTACCGGGAACCGAAATCATCGTATTTTACCCGTCGGAGGGCGTAAGCGAGGTTCAGGAAAGACAGATGATCACCCAGACCGGCGCGAACACACATGTTTTTGCCATCCGTGGCAATTTCGACGATGCGCAGACCGGAGTAAAAAAGATCTTTGCGGACGACGAATTTGCAAACGAACTGGCAGAGAATGGAATCAAGCTTTCATCCGCGAACTCCATTAACGTAGGCCGCCTCGTACCGCAGGTTGCTTACTATGTCTATAGCTATATCAAGCTCGCAGCCGATGGCACGATAAGGCCGGGCGAGCCGATGAACGTAACCGTGCCGACGGGCAATTTCGGAAACATCCTGGCAGCCTACTACGCAAAGCTGATGGGCGTTCCGATCAATAAGCTCATCTGCGCCTCCAACGACAACAAGGTTTTGACCGACTTTATCAGAACCGGCGAATATGACATCAGAAGCAAGGTCCGCAGCTTCTATTGCACGAACTCACCTTCGATGGACATACTCATTTCCAGCAACCTCGAAAGACTGCTCTATCTTTTGAACGGCAGAGACGGCCTTGCCATCGCAGAATGGATGGATGCCCTCGAAAATGACAAGCGATATGAGGTTTCCGGCAAGGTAAAATCAGCCCTCGAGGATTTTTATGGCGGCTTCTGCACGGAAAAAGAAGTTTTAGATACAATCGCAAGGCTCTGGAAAGAAGACGGCTATTTGGTAGACACTCACACGGCGGTTGCCTACAAGGTCTACGAGGATTATGTAAGGGAAACCGCAGACAGGACTCCTACCGTCATTGCCTCCACGGCAAGCGCCTACAAATTCGCGCAAAGCGTTGCAAAGGCTTGCAATCTCGGCGATTGCAAGGACGGATTCGAATATGTCAAGGCCCTCGAAGAGGCAACGGGAGTAGAAGTTCCATATGGGCTTCGGGATCTTGATAAGAAAGAAATCCTCCACCGCGGACTGATAGACAAGGCAGAAATGAAGGCTGCGGTGCTCGGCATGCTGAAGTAACCGGAACAACCCAAATACGAAAGCGGGCAGCGGGCTTGCATGATATATCCTGTCTGATTGGCAGGACATATCATCGCCGGCTGCTTTTATAATGTTACGAAATGAGATTTATTTTTACGAATGCGATTCCACGCAGTGTGGATTTATGGTATACTAAGAGCCAAGGAGACATATATTATGAATTTAGAACACTTGAATTCTCAGCAGCGGGAGGCGGCGCAGCATATAGACGGGCCCCTTCTCATACTGGCAGGAGCAGGCAGCGGCAAGACCGCGACCATGACCCACAGAATAGCATATCTGATAGAAAATGGTATAAGCCCATACGAAATACTCGCAGTAACCTTCACCAACAAGGCGGCGGGGGAGATGCGCGAGCGCGTCGAGAAGCTCGTCGGAAAC